>CAZDMX010000001.1:0-25456 GCA_964506085.1 uncultured Thiothrix sp.
TAGACTCGATTGGTCTAGTATTTCCAACTGCATGAGAATACAAAATACTTTTGCTCATAATCAACTTTTAGAAACTAGAATTACCAGAATTAATGCTGATCTATTTATTCTTTCAGCCAGTTTGTCCTTAGAAAGCGTTAGATTGAACAATTTGACAACACATCATTATGTATTACAACTAGTATTACATAATGATTGGAGACTCATGTGATTACACTTAGACTCGACCCAGAGTTAGAACAAACTATAAATTCTGTTGCTTATCAATTGGGAGTTACAGGTTAAAAGTGAAAGAGCCATTTACAACCTATATTAAATAATTTCGAAGAGTTAACGAATCATTACATAAGTGACTATATTATTCTCAATGCGCACTCTAATAGGTGCATCGTCAATGATGTAATTCATCTTAGCTTGGCTATTTTCTTGAATCATTATGCGTACTAATATTTCCTGACCCTTTCTCTCGTGAGCTAGTTGTACATAACACTAAATTCATTTTGTGATAATATCTAAAATCGAATTATAACTTATAAAACCATCAGAGAAGGAAACATGGCTGGACATAGTAAATGGGCAAACATAAAGCACAAGAAAGCAGCGAATGACAAGAAACGTGCCAAAGTCTGGACGAAAATCATTCGAGAGATCACCGTAGCTGCGCGTGAAGGTGCGACTTCTGATCCGAATACCCATCCTCGATTACGTCTTGCTGTGGATAAAGCGCTAGGTTCCAATATGCCTAAAGACACCATAGAACGTGCTGCAAAACGTGGAGCAGGTGAACTAGAAGGGGCTAACTACGATGAGATGCGTTACGAAGGTTATGGCCCAGGTGGAGTAGCTGTGATGGTGGACACCATGACAGACAATAAAAATCGCACGGTAGGAGAAGTACGCCACGCCTTTACCAAAGCCGGTGGTAATTTGGGAACGGACGGCTCTGTATCCTATATGTTTAACGAAGTGGGTGTTTTCCCGTTTCCTGCCGGAACAGACGAAGATAGCTTGATGGAAGCAGCACTAGATGCGGGAGCAGACGATGTGGTAACGGATGATGATGGAAGCATTGAAGTGTTCTGCGCACCGACAGAATTCGTAGTTGTCAGCACGGCATTAAAAGAAGCAGGCTTTGAGATCGAAGAAGGCGAAGTCACGATGCGTGCGGACACCTTAAGTCCATTGGATGCAGACTCGGCTGAAAAACTCATTCGCTTAGTCGATGTGTTGGAAGAATTAGACGACGTTCAGGAAGTCTACTCTAACGCTGATATTCCGGATGAAGTCATGGAGAAGATGTTATAGCGAACGAAAAGACTGGAAGGAAAACCAAAATTAGAATACTGGGAATCGACCCAGGTTCTCGGTTCACTGGTTTTGCCCTGATTGATAGTGACGGGCAACACAGTCGTCATATACATAGCGGTTGTATCAAGCTGGGTAATAAAAGTTTCCCTGAGCGATTGGGACTCATTTATACAGAACTTGCGGCATTAATTCGGGATTACTCACCCACCCAAATGGCCATCGAAAATGTCTTTGTTTCTAAAAACCCATCATCGGCTTTGAAGTTGGGACAAGCCAGAGGTGCAGCGATCTGCGCAGGTGTAGTACAAGAGCTTTCAGTAGCAGAATACAGCCCCAGAGAAGTGAAACAAGCCATAGTAGGCAAGGGCAGTGCGGATAAATCACAAGTACAACACATGACTAAGATACTGTTGAATATCCATACCGATTTACAAGAAGATCAGGCAGATGCTTTGGGTATTGCGCTATGTCATGCACACACTTCGGCTTTTTATAACAAGATAAAACAATCAGCACAGGGATTTTAAATGATCGGTCGATTGCGCGGTACTATCGTCTACAAACAACCACCCGAACTCATGCTTGATGTGAATGGTGTTGGTTACGAGCTACAAGCCTCCATGACGACCTTCGGTGAGTTGCCGGATGTGGACGCTGAAACAACCTTGTTCACGCATTTTATTGTCAGAGAAGATGCACAAACGCTCTATGCTTTTAGTTCACTCACCGAACGCAGCCTGTTTCGAACACTATTAAAAGTAAACGGGGTAGGGCCAAAAATGGCATTGGCGATTGTTTCAGGCATGACCGTGACTGAGTTTTCCCAATATATCCATGCGGGTGATGTGACGGGTCTATGCAAACTCCCTGGTGTAGGTAAGAAAACAGCAGAAAGACTGATTATAGAAATGCGCGATAAGCTGGCCGAAGTGCCCGTAGAATCCAGTGTGAGTGCTTCCTCTCAACCCATGCAGCCGACTAGAAGGGGCAAAGAAGAAGAGGCGGTTAATGCATTAGTTGCGCTAGGATACAAGCCAGCACAAGCTAGTCGAATGGTAACAATCGTAGCCGACGAAGGCTTGACCGTAGAGCAGATAATTCGTGAAGCGCTAAAAGCGAGCTTGATCTAATGGACGATGAACGCATCATCAGCGCTGCAACCTCGCCTGAAGAGTTATTCAATGAAGAGCATATCCGGCCAAGAACGTTAGAAGATTACATTGGACAACCTGTTGTCCGCAACCAAATGGAAATATTCATTCAAGCGGCAAAAGGCAGAATGGAAGCACTCGATCATGTGCTTATCTTCGGGCCTCCAGGTTTAGGAAAAACCACGCTCTCACATATTATAGCCAACGAAATGGGAGCCAATCTGCGCCAAACTTCGGGCCCTGTATTAGAAAAAGCGGGTGATCTGGCGGCATTGCTTACCAATCTTGAGCCACATGACGTTTTATTTGTTGACGAAATACATCGTCTAAGCCCCGTAGTAGAAGAAATTCTTTATCCGGCAATGGAAGACTTCCAATTGGATATTATGATTGGAGAAGGCCCAGCGGCTCGCTCCATCAAACTGGATTTACCCCCCTTCACATTGATAGGTGCAACAACCAGAGCAGGCCTACTCACCTCACCCTTAAGAGATCGTTTTGGCATAGTCCAACGATTAGAATTCTACAATGTGGAAGATTTAACCCATATAGTGAAGCGATCAGCCACTATACTTAATGTACCGATAGACCACGAAGGTGCTACAGAGATAGCCAAACGCTCAAGAGGCACGCCACGAATAGCCAATAGGCTATTAAGACGAGTTCGAGATTTCGCCCAAGTAAAAGCAGATGGGAGCATCGACGGCAACATCGCAGATAGCGCATTAAACATGCTAAACGTAGATGAACTAGGTTTTGACCATATGGATCGTCGCTTGTTACTAGCCATTATCGAAAAATTCGATGGCGGCCCCGTAGGTGTTGACAGCTTAGCCGCAGCCATAGGCGAAGAACGCGGCACAATAGAAGATGTGCTAGAACCCTTTCTCATCCAGCAAGGCTATATGCTACGCACCACCAGAGGCAGAATGGCAGCGCGTAGAGCATGGGAGCATTTTGGTATGACATATCGCAATGAACGCGGCGAAACACAAGACATAGCAGCAGGTGATTTATTTGACGGATCAAGCTAACCCATCCAATAAAGACACAACCTACACACTTCCCATTCGTATCTATTACGAAGACACCGATGCGGGCGGCATAGTTTATTACGCCAACTATCTAAAATTTATGGAGCGTGCCAGAACCGAATGGCTTAGGGAGTTAGGCTACGAGCAAGATCAGCTACGCGATGAATACGGCATGATCTTCGTAGTGCGAAGCGCCCATGTCGACTACTTCAAGCCCGCACTTTTCAATGACCTTCTCAATGTATCCGTCTCCGTAGCTGAATTAGGAAAAACCCATATCACCTGTCAGCAACAAGTCTTCAAATCCGTCTCCGATACCACCCAAGAGCTTATTACCGAAGCCACCATAGGTTTAGTATGTATAGATGCACAGCGCTTCCGGCCCGTGCGAATACCTGATATGTTAAGAAGTAGTTTTGAGGTTTCTAGGGCTTAGGAACGTGCACGAAATAACTTGAGCATTCTGACGTCTCTTAGTATTTTACTCCGCGAACTGCCTCCAGTATCCAACAAGGTAATGAGGGAGAGCGTATACACAGGGTGCTTGTAAGTAACACTCATGTTAGTTAAACTAGAATAACTAACATAAAATATAGAATATATTAGTTAAGCTGATATAAGTAACGAAAATATAGAAAATAGTTATTAAATATGGAAGCACTCTCAAGAGTAGGTAAAAAAATAAACTGTTCTGTAGGTGGTGAAGATTACTTTGCCTATATTCCACAGCATCTACCTCCCAAGCCCAATGTCGATCTGGAGGGGCTTTATCCTTTGCTAGAAAAAGCAACTATTGCACTAGGGCGACTTGATGGGATGAGTTTAACTCTTCCTGAACCTGCTTTGTTCTTGTATATGTATATTCGTAAAGAAGCTGTGTTTTCATCACAGATTGAAGGAACTCAATCTTCTTTATCAGATTTACTCGCTTATGAAAGTACTATAACTCCAGGGGTTCCGCTGGATGATGTAACGGAAGTCTCTAACTATGTAGCAGCAATGAACTATGGGTTAGAACGACTTAAAACCTTCCCTTTATCTTTAAGGCTCATTAGAGAAATTCATGGCATTCTTATGTCCAGTGGCCGAGGAAGTTCAAAGGCACCGGGTGAGTTCCGCACTAGTCAAAACTGGATTGGTGGCTCGCGTCCAGGCAATGCACGTTTCGTTCCACCACCACCGGAACAACTAATGGAGAGCTTAGGTGCACTAGAATTATTCTTGCATGATGGAACGGTTAAATTACCCTCTTTGATTAAAGCGGCACTAGCTCATGTCCAGTTTGAAACTATTCACCCTTTTCTGGATGGCAATGGTCGCCTAGGTCGATTGTTAATAACCTTTATATTATGTGCGGAAGGTGTCATCCAGCAACCTTTGCTCTACCTTAGTTTATATCTTAAAACCAACAGGCAAGCCTATTATGACCACTTGCAATCTGTTAGAGATACAGGTGACTGGGAAGCCTGGGTTCAGTTTTTTCTGCAAGGAATTGTAGAAACCGCAAATCAGGCGACAGAGACGGTACAACTAGTACTCAAGTTATTCGATGCAGATAAAGCTTATATTCAAGCGTCAGGTAAGTCTGCATCAGCAATTTTAACAGTGCATCAATATTTACAGCATCATCCCGTCACCACTACGACAAGAATAAAGGAATCCTGTGATATGTCATTGCCAACTGTACTAAGGGCATTGAAAACACTAGAAAGCTTGGAGATAGTAAAAGAAATAACAGGTAAAGAAAGACACAAAGTTTTTGTTTATCGTGAGTACTTGGATCTTCTTAATCGTGGTACTGAGCCGTTTAATAGTTGATATGAGCTTTTTTACAGATCCTTATGCAAGATTTTTCCAACCTCTTACAGGAAAATATAGAGAGCAGATTCTTGTCTGTTTAAAAGCACTTTATGCTGCAAGTTTTAGTCTGCATTCAACTTATACTCAGTTTCTTGAGAAAGAACAGGTTATTGAAATATTTCAGGAAATCATCACACGAGCACCTGTATTGACTGATGATGAAGATGATCATAAAGAACCACCACGAAATGATCGCGAGCAAGCTTTGTGGGTTTTCAATCAATTGATTCAACACGGCTGGCTTGAACAACGCATTGATGAAACTATTTTACAAAGCACCTATACCTTTAGTCGCATGGGCAGAATATTTACTGTGGCTATGGTTGAAGTGGCAGGGGCAAGCTTTCGTACTCGTCATCGTAATACACGCAATACCCGTAATGCCTTATCCTCATTTCTGGAGCACGGTGAGGTCTACGACTTATTGGATGCTTATGAGTATTCAGAGAGAATAGTGACCGACTTTACGGATGTTATTGATGAACTGGAAGAAAATAAGCGCCTGATTGTTAGTGACGCAGAGACTTCTGAACTGCTTAAACAGAAAACAGAGACTTTTGTGGAGTTTATGGAAAAACGTTTTATCCCTGATATTTCCATACGTTTGTCAGCAGATAGTGTAGAGAAATACCGTGATGAAATTCAACATTTAATTGCTACTGCAAAAGCAAAAGGTAATAACTTTAAGACTGAAAAAGAAAGAGAGTTGAGAACTCTGGCAAGTGAATTGCTTAGTAAAGAAGAAAGAAACAAAAATGTATCTTTATACTTCAAGCTTCTTGATAGTATTGATCAGCGCATCTCAAATGCCAGTAAGTATATGTTGCCTAAGTTGCATCACTCATTACGCAGTTTTACTCAGCGTGTTGAAATTATCATTAGCCAGTTAAGCTTTATACATAGTGGTCATCAAAGCCGTCTGCTGGAAATATGTCAGGCTCTGTCAGTACTGCCAGAAGATGAGCAAACATCTCGACTTGAAAAGGTAGGTGAATTATTAGCACCTGTTAATCTGCGACTTGCCGATTCCAGTGATTTGAAGATTAATGAAAAACGGCTAAAACGTAGTGTGAATGCCCAGTTGACTCAAGAAGAATCACTCACTGAAGAGCAACAAAAACAGCTTTATATCCAAAATCTGTTAGACGAATCTTTTACCTATCATGGAAAAGAACTGCGTGATTATATTATCAAGGCACTCATGAAAGGGCATCGCATTCGTACGACTCACTTACCAGTAAAAGATGCCAAAGAGCTGATCATGTTTACTCATGTCATTGAGGTAGGATCAGCCGGAAAACAGGATTCTGGTTATCAATTTCAGGTTGAGGCAACAGGTAATCGTGTGCCACATGAGTATTTTACTGAAATGGATGAATTTATCATCTCTTTAAAAAAGGAGCCGGACAGATGATCACAGAATATTTGGAACGTGCCTTAAAAGCCTATGATCTGAAATTGGAAGACTTTAGCGAGTTAATTAATCGTTTATTGAATTACGGTGTTTTGAGTCGTCAACAAAACCAAAAAGAACAAATGCTTTATGACCGCTATCTGCGGATTTCATCACTTATTAATGACTACTTGTCAGTGATGAATGTTATCGTTTTTCATGATGAAAAATTTGAATACTTACGGCTTTATCCACCCGGAAGCGCAGTGCCAGGTTTAGAAGTGCAGGACAGTTATACTGGCGGTTTACGAGTTAAGCTAAAACAGTCAGAAATTGTATTAGTGCTAATACTTCGCATTCAATACGACAAAGGGATTCGTGAAGGACGTGTGAGTATTGATGATCAGGGATATGTGACTGAGAAACTGGAATCCATTTCCATAGCCATGAAAGAAATACTGAATAGAAAACTACCCGACAACCTCACAGAGCGACGTGAGTTATTTAGTAAGCTACGGCAACTTCGCCTGATTGATTACAACAAGGACACTATTGATCAGCTACAAGAAGCATGGATAAAGATTTCCCCCATGATTGCCAGTTTTGTCAATGATGATGCATTGGCAGTGTTGGAAAATAGTCAGACAATTCGAGAGGATGGAGATGCTACTTAAGCGCTTGATATTATTGAATTGGGGTAACTTACCCAATCGATCTTATGAATTTGGCTCGGTAAACCTGTTTTCTGGAGGAAGTGGTTCAGGAAAAACCACAATGGGCGATGCAATACAAACCCTGATGACAGCAGCCTACGATACCTTATACCAATATAACCCAGGGCAAAATGAAAGTAGGCAACGCAGTAAAAGTGGTAAGCAGTCGCGTTCACTAGCCTCTTATGTGCTGGGCTGTGATGATGGAAGTTATGCGCGACTTGATCCAACGGATGGTTATATTGTAGGAGTATTTTACCCTTCTTCAGAAAATGAAACAGCGCCTCCCTTTACCGCCTTGATGGGCATTCGTGCTTATATTGATCAGACCGTAAATATAAAAACAGCCCGACAAGATTCTTTGCTGTTTATGATTTTGCCAGCAACAGAGCTAGAAAAAGATGATCTGGTTATTACGCAAGACAGTACTGAATTAATAGTGACACTGGATCAATTAGAAGCGCACTTTATCAGGAAGTTTGGTAAGCAAAGGTTTGAAGTCTACGACAAAAAAACAGCTTACTTACGTCGTTTGTATGCAGCTTTTAGGGGGCTGAAAGAGAACGTGGCGGAGCAAGAAGCAATGGCAGCCGCACGCGCTTTTTCCCGTTTTATGGCCTACAAATCGGTAAAAAATATTGACCATTTTGTGTCAACAGAAGTGCTGGAGGAAAGAAACCTTGGTGAGGTTATTCAGGATATTTCCCAACAGTTGCGCTCTATACATGGGATGGAGAGTGAAGCTAAGCAACTAAAGCGTTCGATTACATTGCTAAAACAAGCAGACAATTTTTCCCAAAACTATATCGAATCATGGCTGGAACTGAATACATTGGACTATATGCTGGCGCAATACGATTATTATCAGTTACAACAGCAGTGGCTAACAACTCGAAAAGCTTTTGATAAAAAAAGATCAGATTTAAAGACAGTCGAAAAGAATACTAAAACTACTCAGGAGCAACAGCTAGGGCTACATAAGGAACAGGTTAGCCTTGAAGCAAAACGACAAGGTATTCCGGCCTTACAGCAAAAGGATGATCTAGAAAAAGAGAAGGATAGTTTAAAAGAGGCGGTTGTTTCAAAGTTTCAGGAATCAGGTGGGCAAAATATACAGCTTGCAACAAACAATGGTAACAGTGAATTTATCTGTAATCAGTTAGCCAATATTAGTCATGAGGATGATCTTGCAGGCTTTAATAACCTTGAGTTAACGACCTTTTGTCAACAATTTAAGGATGAAGGACTAGCAGAGAAGATTAATCTTAAGCTATTTATGGATACTGCTATCCTTGAAGATGCTGACAAGCTGGATAAATTGATACAACAAACGAAGTTTAAACAGTCTCTTAATAATAACGGGTACGCCTATTGGCATCAGCAAAAAACGGCGAAAAAACAGACCCGTTTTGAGCAATTGGCTGGGATTACACGTAAGCAAGTTCGGTATTATCAACAGTTAGAAGAGAAGAAAATAGATTTAAACCATAAGATTAGGCGCTTAGAAAGCAATAAAAAGATTTATCCTGCCTATGTTGTCGAAGCTGTTAATGCTATTCGTAGTCGATATCCTGAAGCTGAGCCAGGCATCCTTTGTGATTATATTGAGGTTGCAAGTATTAAGCTTGATTGGCAATCCGCTATCGAAGGTTATCTGGGAGGTGCACGGTTTTCAATTATTGTTGATGAGGATTATGAAGCAGATGCTATTCGTCTTGTAAAATCCTTGTATAAAAACAAAGCTAAAGTTGTTCAGGGAAAACGGGCAAGGCTTGATGTAGAACGTAGCCATCAACAACTGGATCAACGTTCCATTATCCATATTCTGGAGTATGACCATGAAATTGCGAGATATTACCTGACAGCCAGCTACGGCACAGTCTTACGGGTAAATAATGCCGAAGAACTGAGTCTGGCGCGACGTGCTATTACCAAAGATGGTATGGGAGCAAGTAGTTATAGTATGTGGGCTCGTTCTCTGCCAGATGAAAAACTGGTGTTTGGAGAGAATGCTCGCTTAAGGGCTTTGGAAGCATTTAAAAAGGAACTATCCAATCTGGAACAAGAATTGAATCAGGCTAATGACGATATGATAGCCATTCAACACTTTCATGATGCCGTTGAAGCACTATCATCCATTAAGATTGTTGAGATAATAGAAGAAATGCTACCCCTTCATCAGCAATTAAAAATATTAGAACGAAAAATTGAACAATTGGATTTAGGTGAAGGCAAGAAACTGGATGAAAAGATAGAAGCACTAGCAAAAGATAAAGAGAATATTGATAGTATGCTTGGCGATTTACAAAAACAAAAAGGGAAGCTGGAAGAGCAAATAGAAAAACTGACCACAACAAGTAATAAACTCAGTGACCAAAAAGAAAGCTCTCAAAAAATCGTTGAATCCTGTGAGCAGAAGATTGTACAAATTGCTGAGGTGTGGTCCGATTTTGAGTTTGTAGCACATCTTGAATATGCTGATCAGGAAGCAAAAGCTCTTAATAAAGCTGCAAAGGAAGATGAAAAAAGAGAAGTTAATAATTCATTGCAAAAGCATGAGCGTGACCTAGCTAAAAAACTGGATGAATATAATCAGGAATGTAAAGCAGGCGATGGTATCTTTTTCCAAGGTTATGAAGGTCAGCTTGATAACGCTTTATTCGAGCGTGTTTGTGCCAGACAAACAGATATTAAACGTATTCATAATCAATTGAAGAACAATGTACTGATTAAAATGGATCAGCAGCTAGGAAGAATTAGGGCTAGTTTTGACAATGCCTTTATTACGAACTTTTGTCATACCATTCATAGTGCCTTAAATACGGGTAAACAACAGATTGAACAGCTCAATAAGGAACTTGAAAACCATTATTTTGGTGCTGATAATGAACAATTTCGTTTTGATTCAAAATGGGTTCCAGAATATAAGGGCTATGCTAAATTCTTCCGTGAAGTTGTAAAAAACCCACGATTAGGTGAAAGATCGGGATTGTTCGATGACGAAGCAGACTTTTCAGAAGACGTATTACCTATCCGTGATGAAATTAAATCCATGCTTTTAGATAACGACAGCGACAAAGCACAACTGGAGTTAAAAAGGATTTCTGATTATCGTAACTACCGACAGTATGAAATATATAAAGAAGTTGAAGGAAAACAATCGATTCCATTAAGTAAATATGGAACAGGAAGTGGTGGACAACTAGAAACCCCTGCTTATATTATTCGCTCAGCATCTATCACGTCATCTTTTCGTTTTGCCACAGGCTCGAATCATTTGAGCATGGTATTAGTTGATGAGGCTTTTTCTTTTATGGATGAACCTCGTTCCAAAGAGATTATCAACTACTTGACAGATTCATTAGGCCTACAATTAATCTTTATCATGCCAAGTAATAAAAGTGGCCCCTTTATGGATAAGGTTAATAACCAGTTTGTTTTTGTGAAATTTCCAAGCCCCAATCTACGTGGAGAATTAAAAACCCAAGTTCAGGTTGATGCCAAGGTTTTGAAAAAAGAAAAAGTAGCGAAGCTTTGGGAGCTACATAAAGAAATGACCTATCAGCAAGGTGAATTGAGCTTTATGAATAGCTTTCAGGAGTCTTAATTATGACTCTTGTAAAAAAACCAAGATGGCTTGAGGATTACCCTGAAATTGAGAGCTGTTTACAGGGATTTATCAATAAGCTTGAGATACAGCCTGCAAAAGAAAGAACACGAAAAAAAATACCTTACGCCATTAACCGTAAAAACTTTCCTTCTTTGTGGCAACAAACAACCGAATCGGATTATCAATGGCAATTAATTCGTGATTTGGAAAGTGATTATGGTATCTGCGAAATTAGATTCAATAAAAAAAGAAACCCTTTAGACCCTGAGTTCCATAATGCCAGTATTCAAATATTTTGTGATGCTGAAAAGACAATCAGAAACTGGCTTAACCGACCTTACGAAGAACCCTTATTGAAGCAGTGGAAAGAAGTAGTAAAACAACAAGAGTCACTATTTCCAGGAACTATCGAACGGCTTCAATCGCGTATTTTCAATATTCAAGGAAAGAGTACTAAAGAAGTGGTTAGAGCCTTTATTGTTTTGGGTGAGTACCTAGAAAAGTTCCTTACATTGCGCCAACTAAGTGCCAGATGTTTTTGGGGTATGTCCAAAATTCTGGATAATCAGGAAGATTTGGTACTCTCGCTTTATCCCGGAATGAATATAAAACCACGACCTTTAATCATTAGTTTGCATATTCCTGACAATGCAACAGCCTGCTTGTTTATCGAAAATCATGATACCTATGTGAATGCTTTGCAGGGAGATATCCCTATTACCAAACATCAGGTTTTGGTTTACTGCTCTGGTTTTCTAGGAAGTGCCAACAGGATACGTACTTCGGGTTCGGTTGTTTTTCACTGGTCATCAGGGTCAACTTCCAGTAAGAAACAATCCTTCGAAAACTGGTGGTTGCATCAATCAGGTTCAAATCTACCTGTGTTCTTTTGGGGTGACTTGGATTACTCAGGCATGGCAATTCTTGCCGCGTTAAAAAAGGTATTCCCTGAAATAAAAGCCTGGCAACCTGGGTATACAAAAATGTTAGAGGCTCTTGATGAGAAAATGGCTCATGAAGTGGATGTTTCAGGAAAAAATAACCAAGAGGATCCTGTAACAACAGGGTGTGATTATGCGGATAAAATATTACTGCCAACATTAAGATTGTTATTTGTTGATCAGGAGGTCGTATAGATTCTGGTGGATAAATCAGCTACTCCAACAATAGCAGCCCATCTTTTTTATATTGCTTAAATGCGCCATCTCCAGAAATTAGCATTGTTTCGCTACAAATGGCATGCCAGATTAACAACCTATCGAAGGGGTCTTTATGTTTTGATTGGGAGAAGATGACAGGATATGTTTAATGATGTCTGAGAGTTTAGCTTTAAACGCTGACATTTGAATGTTTTTCATTGCCTTTCTCCATGCGCTTATTGAAACCTAGCAAGAACTTGACCAGTTGTCATCTAGTATTAGGGTCTAGTTCCGTCCTATTCTCTAAAGAGAGCGCTTGATTGAAGTATATTGAAACTGAAGTCCCAATTTTCGATATACACACGACATCCCTTTCGTTATATTAAATTTCTCATTGTAATTGATAAATATTCCTGACTACCCATATGTTTAAGCCATTGTACGAACAACATTTTTCTTGAAGTGTCGAAAGATTTGCACAGACTAGTCTATGCCTCCTGAGCACAAAGGAATCGCAGTTTAAGCTGCGAATAATGAGGGTGTGCTTAGACATATGCTTGGGTGAGGTTATATTCAAAAGCCACATATCATCAGTTCATTTAGCCATGTCTGCAAGTAAGAAACAGCTTGTGCCGGCGTTTGTTCTTCATCGAAGTAATCGAGTAGACCTTCACACAATTCACTAAAATTATCCCCTTGAATGGCGCGTGTTAATGCATAAGTTTCAGCATCGTCTAGTGCGCGATATCGACTAATAAGATCTTTTCGCCAAATAATCCATGTTGTGTTGTCTTGTTCTAAGGTGGGTGGGTTGTTTTCTCCCGTTAAGGCTTTCCATATAGCGAAGCTGTTATGTGTGCAGGGCAATACCTGCACAGAATCATGGAACTTTAATTGTAATGTTGGCCATGACTCTACCGCTATTTTACTTAAATCTTCAGTACTAAGCGTGGTGCAGTCAGCGGCATCAAAGCTATGGTTAAAGGCTTGTTCAATCTTTGCAATTTCTACTATTTCCGGATAATCAGCAAAGGGCTTTTGCGTTGAGAGTAACTCGACTAGATATTGGCTGTAATAACGCAAGCTAGGATGTTGCGATGGGTATTGATTGATATAGCTATCCATGAGCTGATCAAACAAATCATCCCCAAGATAACCATGCAGGCAATCAAAATCTGTCGTAATGGCTTCTTTCAAGCGTAGGCGATAGCCAATCGCGTAGATATCTAGTCGCCGCTGGGCTGTTGCATCGGGTGTTGATTGAATGCGCTTTGCTACTTCAGAAGGCTCACCCTGTAAATGCTTCATAAAGGACTGCTGCAATTCACGTAGCTGTGTCATTAGGCGACTCCTTCGGTACGCGCATACGTGGCTGGGTAAGTGCTAGCGCTTCGGCTGGCAACGTGTTGAAGGCGATTGTTTCGGCTGTTTTAAGTTCATTATGTAACTCGGTGAATTCAGGAATATTGTCATCCCTTTCGATCATGGTACTAACAGCGCCAAAATGTTGCAGTGCTTTGGCGTATAAATCCCAAACAGGATCACAGACATCATGATCGTGGGTATCAATGATCATTGAACCATTGTAACTGTGTCCCGCGAGATGAAATTGCATAACGCGATCAATGTCTATGCCTTTTATATAGTCGATAGGCTCGAAGTGATGGTTATGTGCACTGACAAAAATGTTATTAATATCTAGCAATATCCAGCAATCTGCGCGACGGGCGATCTCATTGAGGAACTCCCATTCAGATATTTCTGATTCGTTATAGGTTACATAACTGGATAGGTTTTCAATTAAGAGTTGTCTGCCTAGGTAATCTTGTACTTGCCGGATACGTGCAGCAACATGCTCGATGGTAGTTTCGTTGTAGGGTAACGGCAACAGGTCGTGACTATTGACTTGATCCACGCTCGTCCAGCACAGATGATCGGATATCCAGTGCGGTTCTACACGTGTTGCGAGTTGTTTTAATTGTTTAAGATAGGTTTTATTGAGTGGATCAGTACTGCCGATGGAGAGTGAAACACCGTGCATAACCATTGGATAGTCGGCACGAATTTTATCTAGATTATCTAAAGGCTTACCACCTGGCACCATGTAGTTTTCACTGAGAATTTCAAACCAGTCAATATCCGGTTTATTATCTAACACATATTGATAGTGTTCTGTACGCAGACCCAAGCCAAATCCGAGAAAAGGACGTGTCATATTGTTTCCTGAAAGTTGTTGTTTTAATAATGTGTTACCGTCCAGAAAAATCTTATAAATTTAACAGTAGGTCGGATAAGCGATATAGATACATGGATGTAGTAGGGAAAAGCAGGAGCAATTGCCGAGCGCCACCCGACAAAGGTATGTTAATTCAGGCGCTTGCCGGATGGCGTTCCTCGGCTTTAGCTTCCTGCGTCGCCCTACCTTCTGCATCCATGCAGTCGTTATCCGGCCTACAAACACATCCTTTTTGGATGGTAACTAATTTGTTATGAGATATTAGGTGTTAGTTAGATAATCCTCAACAAGTATATTCACTCGTTGAGGATAAGCGGTATCTTTAGGTTTTAGAGGACAAGGAAACGATAGTCCTTAGTGAACACTAGGTTCATTAAAGAAACAGCTGATAAAGACTAACCACCTTCCTTCGTTTTTCCACCAATATGATCACATGATGCAGCGGGCATGGATACGAAACCGTGACCCTTACATTTTGCATGTCCCTTACAAGCATTCTCTGCTGTTTTACAATCATTGTGGCCTTTACACTTGTTGACGTCATAGCAATGTACAATGTTTTGAGTGCCTTCTGCAGTTGCTGTCGTTGACAACGCTGTCATGCCCGCAGCGGATATAGCCAATGCCGCGCCGAGGCTCATTGCTTTTTTTGAAATAGTCATAATTTAAATCCTGTTGTTTTTAATACCTGAATGGGTGTGAATTTAGGGAAAGATATAGTATTAACTCAAATATTGAGTGTCACTAGACCTACCCATTAATGTGATAAAAAGGTGTAGAGGAACTTACTTAACGGTTCCACCTACGTCCCCACAGGCTTTTGCAGACATTTTAACAAAACCATGTCCTTTACATTTAGCATGTCCTTTACAAGCATTCTCTGCTGTTTTGCAATCGTTATGCCCTTTACATTTATTGACACCGTAACAATATGCGGAATGTTTTTCTGCGGTTGCAGTATTCCCCGATGATGATGTTCCACTACATGCTGCAAGTGTAGTCGCTGCTGCAAGGGCTAAAGCGATACCTGTGGATGTTTTGATTAAACTCATTTCTTATCTCCTGATGATTAATAGTTTGCACAACCCACGATGATTAGTGAGTTGTCTGCGGATGACACTGATTTGACGGATAAGAATTGATTTTGGATGTAAATGTGAGAAATAAATTTAAAATTTTTTTTAAAATGGAATGATTCTCGGCTTGATGGTTTTCGCAATAGCTCCGACTACAGGCTATTTTTTCATTTTTTACAGAGCCAATCATTGAATGCGTTCATCTCAATTTCATCCGTTATGGTTAGCAGGAGATGGGGTAGTCTTGGAGTATTTTGTTGCTGGGGATGGCTTCCATCGTAGTCGAAGATCAATTGATTCAACAGGTAACGGAATTCGTTAATATGTTGACTGATTTGATCCAGGTATTTTCCTGTAGCGTGCTCAATTAAGTAACGGCCTTCCATTAAACCCGCTTGGTGAGCACAGCTTTTAGTGATTTCTGTGTGTAAATGAATCAACTCTTCAATGGTTGTTTCTAGAGTATTGAGTGGGATTTTATAGTCTTTGTCTTGATCTACTGTGTCATGCAGGGTTAATGATTCTTGATGGAGAGCAGCGATAATTGTTTTTGCCTGCTCTTGCCAGTGACTAAAAATTTGTTTGTTTTCAATGAGAATAGTGCAGTCAGACTTTGCGGTTAAGTATCTTGAATAATCAATATCTACTTGAAGACATTTGAAGTGCTCAAGGATGGTTTGATAAGTTGATATTTTCCTTGAATCCATAGCATAGCCCTTATGTTTGCCTGACTGTTCAACCTTTTTTAAAATCATAATGATTAAACCTAAAAAACGCAGTTGAAACTACTGTGAATGCCTATAGCACTGAATCTAAAGGTTTTCTTGAAAATGTTGACTTCACCCGTAGAGTGACTACGAATAAAGCCAACATTTTCCAGAAATTCCTTTATCTTCAGCACTCTAGTCATTCTCGCTACGTTTCAACTGAGTTTTTTAGGTTAAATGAGCTAAAAGTTATAAGTATCAAGTATAAGATAATTATAGTCTATGAGTATGGTCATATCCTGACCAGGCTAAGGAATTAATTTGTTATTCCTATACAAACGACCTAGTATCAGTTCATTTTAAATATCAATAAGCAGACTTAGTTGTGGATAAAATTAGCCTACGCGGTGCACGCACGCATAACCTAAAAAATATAGATATAGATTTGCCTCGTGATCAGTTGATTGTTATCACGGGTTTATCCGGTTCGGGGAAATCATCATTAGCCTTTGATACCATTTTTGCAGAAGGTCAACGGCGTTATGTTGAGTCTTTGTCTGCTTATGCTCGGCAGTTTTTGTCGATGATGGAAAAGCCCGACCTTGATCATATTGAAGGTTTGTCTCCTGCTATTTCGATTGAGCAAAAAACTACTTCTCATAATCCACGATCTACAGTCGGTACGATCACAGAAATCCATGACTATTTACGTCTGTTGTTTGCCAGAGCAGGTGTGCCGAAATGCCCTGAGCATGGAGGTGTGCTTGAGGCACAAACAGTCAGTCAAATGGTCGATGCGGTGTTGGAATTTCCCGAAGGCAGCAAAATCATGTTGCTTGCTCCGGTGGTGAGAAACCGCAAAGGCGAGCATGTACAGTTGTTTGAAGAACTACGTAGTGAAGGCTATCTGCGGGTGCGGATAGATGGCACCGTCTATGAGATCGATGATGTTCCCAAGTTAGAGTTACGCAAAAAGCATACGGTTGAGGTGGTTGTAGACCGGATCAAGGTTCGTGATGATTTGCAGTTACGATTATCAGAGTCTTTTGAAACGACGTTACGCTTGTCGGATGGCTTGGCTAGAGTTGCCTGGATGGATGAGGAAGGACGAGAAGAGCTGTTGTTCTCGGCCAATTTCGCGTGTTCTGAATGCGGCTATTCATTGTCAGAATTAGAGCCGCGATTATTCTCGTTTAATAGCCCTAACGGAGCATGTGATACGTGTGATGGTTTGGGAGTGCACCAATATTTCGATACTGATCGAGTGGTCTCTAAACCCAAGTTAAGCATAGCGGCCGGTGCGATACGTGGATGGGATAAGCGAAATCATTACTATCATCAGTTAATTACATCATTGGCTGATCATTATGGTTTCGATATAGATACACCCTATGAAAAACTGCCCAAAAAGATACAGAAAATATTGCTTTATGGCAGTGGAAGAACCGCTATAGAGTTTACCTATATCGGCCAAAAAGGACAGATGTACCAGCGTAAACATGCCTTTGAAGGTGTGGTAAATAACATGCAACGCCGCTATCGGGAAACAGAATCTAGTTCAGTTCGCGAGGAGCTTAATAAATATATGTCCTCTGAGGTTTGTCCAGATTGTGAGGGTGCGCGTTTAGGTGAGCCAGCACGGCATGTGTTTATTGGTGATACTAATTTGCCGACTATCACCGATCTGCCTATTGGTGAGTCGTTTAGCTTTTTTGATAAGCTGGATTTACCTGGAAATCAGGGAAAAATTGCTGAAAAAATTGTTCGTGAAATTTGTTTGCGACTGGAGTTTCTGGTCAATGTTGGACTGGATTATCTAACCTTGAGCCGTAGCTCGGAGACTTTGTCTGGGGGCGAGGCGCAACGTATTCGTCTGGCTTCGCAGATTGGAGCGGGGCTGGTTGGGGTAATGTATGTGCTGGATGAGCCTTCTATAGGTCTGCATCAACGAGATAATGCGCGGTTACTAAAAACATTGGTACATTTGCGTGATTTGGGCAATACGGTCATTGTTGTTGAACACGATGAGGAGGCGATTCGACAAGCAGATCATGTTGTTGATATCGGACCAGGTGCAGGAGCGCATGGTGGGGAGATAGTCGCACAAGGCACGCCTGAAGAGGTTGAAAACACGGCGGCCTCATGCACTGGACAGTTCTTATCAGGCAAACGGAAAATTGAAATACCTAAAAAACGAACACCCGTTGATAAGAAGCGCATGTTGAAAATTAAAGGGGCGACAGGAAATAACCTGAACAGTATTAATGTCGAAATTCCTATTGGGTTATTTACTTGTGTGACGGGTGTTTCCGGTTCTGGGAAATCGACTTTAATTAATAATACGCTGTATCCGAGTATTGCACGCTATCTTAATAACAGCTCGTTGGAAGCTGCTCCTGTTAAAAAAATCGAAGGCTTAGAGCATTTCGATAAAATCGTAGATATTAATCAAAGCCCTATAGGTAGAACACCACGCTCAAATCCTGCAACTTATACGGGAGTATTTACGCCGATTCGTGAGTTATTTGCAGCTACCCATGAAGCTAGGTCACGCGGTTACACTCCCGGACGTTTTAGCTTTAACGTCAAAGGTGGTCGCTGTGAAGCTTGCCGAGGTGATGGCTTAATCAAAGTGGCAATGCATTTTTTACCTGATGTTTATGTGCCTTGTGATGTTTGTGATAGTAAGCGTTATAACCGCGAGACATTAAACGTCCATTATAAAGGTAAAAATATTAACGAAGTGTTGCAGATGACCGTTGAAGAAGCCCATGAATTCTTCAAACCAGTCCCTAGTATTTTCGCTAAATTGGATACTTTAATGGATGTTGGACTTTCATACATAACATTAGGGCAAAATGCGACTACACTTTCAGGAGGTGAGGCGCAACGGGTCAAGTTAGCCAAGGAGTTGTCTAAGCGCAGCACGGGTAAAACGCTATACATTCTGGATGAGCCCACTACGGGTCTTCATTTTCACGATGTTGAACAGCTACTTACCGTGTTACATAGGTTGCGAGATGGTGGTAATACCATTATCGTTATCGAACATAATCTGGATGTGATTAAAACCGCAGATTGGATTGTTGATCTTGGGCCAGAAGGCGGTAGTCGTGGTGGTAATATCATAGCGACAGGATCACCTGAGACGATTGCGAAAAACAAGGAGTCCTTTACAGGGCAGTATTTAAAAACTTTATTAGAACAAGGATAGTAAAAGGATAAATATCATGATAGCTACGCAAAGAGAACAAAAATATCAAAAACCATTTTTAGTAGTAGGTCTAGTCGTTGCATTAGGGGCTTTGAGTGGCTGTACTTTGAACGAAGGTGATCCACAGACGACCTTATGTCAAAAACTCACCGCACATTTAATGAATGCCCAAGGAGTGCAATGGGGTGAAACCAGTAAAACCCCTGGTGCAGATAAAAGTATGAATGTGACCGTTCGATGGGAAAGCCAAGATGCCAGTGGCACGATTCCTATGCAAGCGGGTTGTACTTATTTATCGAATGAAGATGATGCAGGTGAAGACTTTGAGATGAATATAGAAGGTGAATACCAGGGTGTTCCTGATAACATGGTGATTAATGGCCAGGCGGTGCGTCAACAGGATTTATATACAGCTATTCACAAAGTAACAGGGCAAGCGATAAGAGAAACCGCTAGCGAAGAACATTTACGCAAAAAAGCAGCCGAAGCGGATCAGGCAATTCGTGAAGGTGCGGCAGTTGTAAAAGAGAAAGCGGGTGAGGCGGCACAAGTTATCAAAGAAGGTTCGGAGCAATTTAAGCAGAAAGCGGGTGAGGTTTTGCAAAAGGCGGGGGAGCATTTACAACAGAAGTAAGTCAGGGTGTGATTAAAAGTGATGCTTTTGTAGGTTGTGGGTGAGGAACGAACCCCAACATGACTGATTCTATTGGGGTTCCAACGTCACTTACAACCTACAAATTGTGGTATTTTTGCATTAACATCACTTTTAACCGTACCTGCAAGTCAGCTTAAATTTGACGTATTATACAAATATCCCTTACGAGGGATATTGGTAACTAGATTTTTAATATTTGCATGGGTCAATTTGCCGGTTAGCCGTTGTAATGCTGACCGAATAGAGGGGCCAGAGTTAGGTTTTAATATTTCAATTAATTCATTAACAGTCACTATGCTTCCTTCATTTTTTTCTAAATAGACAATAATTTCCCACTCTGTTGGGGACAGCGTGACGACTTTACTGGATTGATTTGGAATATGGTAAATAATGTCCCCGGCATAGCTGTCAGGTGTTTTTGGTTGAAGTGTAATCTTGGGGTGGCCATGAGACGTTTCTTTTTTTGATACAAGTGGTAATTGGTCACTTTCATTCAACATGGATAATCTATCTACCGTCACCTCTCGAATAATCTTACAGACAAAACCGATTTTCTCATTTTTCTTATTTAGAATTCCAGCCTGACGTAAAACTCTGATGCCATTGACGTGATGTGGCGGGTCTCCTTGAATGACTTCTTTCAGTGTGGTTCGGTAAACCTCAATGGGTAAAATTGACTCGGCCCAATCCAGCTCGGTGAATATGCGGGGGCTACAATTTTCTATTATCGTTGGAATCAGTGCTGAAAAAACGGTGTCGATATACTTTGCGTATTCATTAGTAGCCACTTCTGTTCCTTCGCTTAATAGCTTGCGGATGAAGGTATTGATAGTACGATGTAAAAGAATGGGATGGCCACCTGATATCTGTAGGATATGTTGGCCTATAGAGAGTTTCTCCTTGTTGAGTATTTTCAACGCTTGCACTTTATCAGGTTTTGTTGCTATAGAGCGTGCGTGGTAATCCAGAACAGACTGGATTATTATGGGTATTTTATTCTCCCATAACCCATCCCAGGGCGACAACCACAAGCTTGCAAAGGATGATAGCCCCAGTGAACCTATCATGGTTGTATTTAAGCGTGTTGGGTTTTTTGTGTGGAATGATTCATTCAGGCCGGGTAATTCACTTCCTAAAAAATGCGCGCGTGTGGGAGTGCATGAAGTGGCAATAACAATCCGTTCGTCAGCACTGTTCAAGTTTCTAAATTCAATCTCTAGTTTACTATCATAGATATGATCAAGGTTGTCGATTAGTAGTATTCCCTTATTGTCTTCTGCACGACACCATTGAATAATTTCTTTGATGTCTTCTTGTTTGTTTCTGATGGAGCCTTTAATAAACAAGGTTTTCACACCATCTCTATTAAGTGCTTCTAACAGCTTTTCAATAAAGACAGATTTTCCCATGCCAGGACCGGCCTGAATGATTGTTTTCTCAGGTAGTGCTATTAAATCATTTAAGCGGTGTTGATATAAAAATGGAAATGAATCATTCATGCTATAAATATCCTGGTATTTAAGTAGAGTCTAGATAATATGATTGTTTTGAATCCAGTCCGCTAATAAAGGAGCGGAAATTCTGATGCTATTATTCTTCTTGTTAAATCCACCCATTGCATCAAGGTCGTAAAATAAATCTTTCACATCACCAAGGGTGGCTTGTATTTTCAGGGAATCATTACTCGGATGTTTGTTGTTCAGATATTTATTATTTATTGACTCAATAACCTCATCTACAGTTACCCAAGTTTTTGACCATTTTTTGCCTTTCATTTTCCTGCGTTCAAACAAGAGTTCCAGAACACATTTCACATATTCGTGTAGGCCGCTCTTATCATAATAGCCTTCGGGGAAAATTCGATCAGCGAACAAGGTATCGTTTGATAATATTTCGTCACGAGCTCTTCGGGCATCAGTTTCGGTAAATTCGACCATCTCACCACTGGCTGCCTTTTGAGAGGCATATTCCCACATTTTCCGTCCTAAATGGTTTAACCAAAATGGGTTGCCATTGGTGATTTTCCAGAGGTTATTAGTGATGTGATTGTTGACGCTGATTCGGTATTTCCAGCGTAATTGATTAACGCTCAATAGTTCCCTAGCATGGAATTGGGAAAAAGGTTTAACTTCCACAGGGTCACTGGCGCGAAGTATGTTTTTCAGGTCGACGTGTAATGAGTTGACGGGGGCTTTGGGGCCAATCCAGATTAATAATGTGCCTGGTTTGTTATAAATCATTCCGGAAAACTGTTTAATGTTCTCAAGCTCTCGTGAGTCTCCTGCCGAATCCGCAACATGTGCTTGGCGAAAAGGGATTAAAGCCTCGTCAACAATAAGTACGGTTACGATGCGTTTCTTGTGGTTTGTAGTTTGACCAGATACTTCCAGGATTTCTTCAAGACACTTGCTGTTAGGATTAGGGCCTTGGAAATAATCCCGACCTTTATAGTGCTCGTTAATCTCTTTTTGTAGTCCTTCTGCTAACTTGTTCTCCACATCACTCCAATGGTCTTGTGTTTGTGCCTGATAATAAACAACAAGAGGAAGCACATTTTCATTTTGTTGCTTAAGTGTGCGCTGAAACCGATAGGCTAGACTGGTCTTTCCTGTTTTTAAGGGGCCTGAGATAAACGCTTTACCTCCAGCAAAGGTGGAGATGGCTTGGTAATCAAAAGCATGTTGAAGTTCGGCTAATTGTTCTTCACGGTTATAAAAATTCTGATCTTGCTTAACGACGCCACCACAAGTATAAGGTGCTGGAATCATTGCATTTTGCATGTTTAAATCATTGCGAGGAGGTAGTGCATTTTCCAGAATGGGAGTTTTGGGGTCGTTGGGGCCAAGAATGCGCTGAATATTGTCTAGCATTTTTAGTTTTTTATGTACGGCTATTATGCTGTCCGTAGATACAAGCCCTACTTCAATGCGTATAACACTCCAGTCTTGTCCTAAGTGTTTACCAATAACCTCCGTCACTGTAACTCCTAAATCATGTAGTGTGTTTAGGATTTGACTAAGAATGCCTTCTGCACCGTTAATTTCACCACTGATTTCAAAGAGGAAATATTGCCCCATCGTTGGACGTAATCGAGTTTCCACTACCTCTCCACCTTCTCCGCATGATGCGTTTCTGCGGTGGAAAACAAGCGTGTTATTTTTAATTTTTATGACGCGTTCACAATGCCGATCGGGTGTACATTTTTTGCAGATAGAGATACTTAGTTTACCTTTTCGGGTTCCTTTGGTAATGAGGTCTTCTTTGGGGAAATGGATTGCAGAATTAACCCAGCCTTTTAATGAGTGGATAAAGACTCTTTCTTTGTAATCATCGATGTCAGAAGTAAAAGGGTAGCTGGTATCTTTACAATTTTCTTTTTCTTCTTTAATGCCTAGCTCATTGAGCCATCGACGTACATTAAACAAATCTACCTTGTGTGATGAGGATTGGCTCGTAAATATAATACTATTGGCTTCTGAGACGACGGCCTGTAATACCAAGTCACGAACGTCATCAGTCATGTGGGCGTATTGAGGAATGATTTTACATAAACGATCATTTCCATTTGCAATAAAATTTTCCGCTAGGTTGATTTTTAACTTACGACGAAGATGTCGTTTTTTTGTAGTGGTAAGGGTATCCCACCCTTGAGGTAGCAACGAATAGCTATCATTGACATGTAGCTCTACTTCATCTCCATCTGCAAGCTGATCCAAAAGTTTCAATTTCTTACTTTTATTCACAATGGCATATTCAGTTTTACCCACAAAACTGTCGTGCAAATGAGAGGAAAAATCTAAAACGGTAGAACCCAGCGGAAGATCACAAAAATTTCCTCTGGGGGTATATATTCGAATGTTCTTGTTCTTCTCAGGAGTGCGTTTTTCTTTCATGTGCTTGGCGAGCGCGCTTTTCCAAGGGTGTTGTGAGGTCTTTTCTTTAACAATAAAACGCACATGTATCCTGCTCTGTATTTTATTCTCTCTGATGTCTATGATGGTGTGGATGGCTTTGTAACCAGAAGGAGGAGGGTTGCCAATAAAATCTGTGAAATATTCATCAAGACTTAATACCGATCGGTGAGTATGTAAATGCCCCAGTAACTGATAGCAATTTTCAATACTTTGGCAGCGTACGGTAACAAACCCGATACGCCACAAATTGACGCTAATATTATGAGGGTGAATATCACCTAGTTTGAGCTTGTTTCTCATTGAGGCAACGTGCCGCCATTTCCATTCGATACTTTTAATATCATGGTTGTTTAAGCAAGAAAGCTTCGAAGAAAAAATACTAATAATTTGCTCGAGATGTTTTTTGCTTTGCGCTTTTACCGCAGGGTCTTTACACTTTTTTATTATTTTTTGTGCGAGATCATATTCAGCCCCTATAAATGAAATATCTTGAAGCGTATTGCGCTCACACCACAAGCCGCAGTATTCGGCACAAGCTGCGACAACAAAGCGTGTGAACTCGAGCTCTTTTTTATATTCACCCGAATAACGTTTACGTGACGTCTCTGGTAATAAGATGGGGCTATATCTATCAAGCTTAGGCAAATCGCAGATCTGTGATTTATAATTCCTTGTCCAGTTTTGTATTCGACCTTGAGGATCCCATTTAGACAGATGTTCGAATACTAAAAAGGGAATGGCTCTGGGTTCAATAAGCTGTGTTAGTTGGTTTCTAAAAAAAGAATGTTTATTTTTGCCTTCGCATTTGCTCGGTCTTTTTTTCTTTAGATGTTCCCACTCTTCTAGTAATTGACTTGTATCGTCGCTGAGTTTTCTGCGATCTCTTTTCCTGATTGTGTAATTACCAGATGCCTCAATAAGCACATCATCCCCTTGATAAATAGTAGTAACTAATTCATCTAGACGTTTCGGAAAAGGAGGTAATTTAAACCCACTTTTCATTTTTAAATGATGATAGGGATAGCGCATGGCACACCTTATATTATCGATATGATCGATAATAATAGCTTATTTCTTGACATTTTTGAAATAAGGGTTATATTATTTATATCATCGAAGTTATCGGAATAATCGAAGTTATCGGTATCTAAGAGATTTAATAAGAATAATAAATAACAGGAGCTAAAAAAATGAAAACTATAAAAGAAAATATTGATTTAATCATTGAAGAAGAGGAGATAGAAATGGAATCACGTGATAGCCTGATAGGCCTAATGAGTGTAGTTATTATTTTACTATTGATTGGTTTTTTTGTATTGGCGGGTGTTAGCGGTTAGTACAACCTAAAAAACGCAGTTGAAACGTAGCGAGAATGACTAGAGTGCTGAAGGTAAAGGAATTTCTGGAAAATGTTGGCTTTATTCGTAGTCACTCTACGGGTGAAGT
>CAZDMX010000002.1:0-20575 GCA_964506085.1 uncultured Thiothrix sp.
ATCGAAAAAAATGATCCAACGCAGGAATCGGGCGAAAAGGCAATTAATAGAGATGCCCTTAAGCCTATTATTGGAAACCAACCCTTTTAAATTACAAATACACGTTACACCTAGAGGAGCACTATGAACTTTATAAAAAATATCTTGGCCATTATCGGACTCATTGCGGTTATTGGCGGAGGATACGCCTATTCCAAATTTGGCGCGCAAATCGTCGGCATGAAGGGAGAAATGGATGCATTAGCAAAGCTTGACCCTAAGGCAAAAGAAGTCTATACAGAAATGTGGGAAAAATTAAAAGAAACAGGCAATTCCGCTGATGCCACCGTTTGGGTATACCCTTTAGCAGATGGTGTCAGTGCAGAAGATGCGGAAGAGGCCATGAAGGCCGTCGCAAATGAGCATAATATCAAGTCAGTGGGTGATTTGCCGCTATCTGATCAAATTGCTGCAATGACCGGAGAAGATCAACGTAAACTTAAGATTTTCCAATTCTGCAATCCACTTACCGCTAAGAAGATGGTTGATTATAGTGATGCTTTTGCTGCCTACTTGCCTTGTAGAATTTCTATGGTTGAAGGTAAAGATGGAAAATTAAGACTCTATGCATTAAATATGGACATGATGATTTATGGTGGCAAGACGCTTCCTGATGATCTTCATAAAGAAGCTTTAGCGGTAAAAGAAGTTATTTTAGATATTATGAAGCGTGGCGCTGAAGGCGACTTCTAAATATCTGCTCGAATGAATATACCAGCAGCGTAGTATTTGATAACTACGCTGCTTTTACCTTCCAACCCTTGCCCCTCTGCCCTCAACCCTTAGCAATTCACCTATTTCTCAATTATCTTTAGAATAGTGACTCCCCTACCAAAAACATTGGTACTTGGAAAACCTTTCCACAAGCCCCAGAATAATCATATTCTATCTAAATACGGAAACACTTGGCACTTATGCTTAATCTCAGCGAAATACTCTTAAAACACGGTAATAACATATCTACGTTTGAAGAATTGAAATCCACCATTACAACAGAAGCCCTTTCTACAGGAGAAATGTTTTTCAACCTAGACATTGAGCCACCTATTTATGATGATCGACCAGACAACTGGTATGAGCAACTTGAAATGACCTTCTCCTCCGCTAGATAGCCTGAATGCAAAAGCACTAAGGACTCAGGGTTAAATAAGATGCGGAACTTAATACAGAGTTTTTGTGCCAGATTGGATGATCTCAAGAGGCGCATAGTTGCGCTACGCAACGATTTGAGATCATTCAATCTGGTTCAAAAAAGCAAATTAAGTTTCGTAAGTTATTTAATCTTGAGTCCTAAACTAATAAACGAGTAATAACCATGTTTTGGGAAGAAGACGAAGACAAAAGCATACCCTATGAGGTACCAGATGATGTAGTAGACATTAGCTTTCCCATCAAGTGTAAAAAACTACATCTGGATCATGCGTGGGAGCTTTCTGAAGCCATACAGGCTGAATTACTCTGGGCAAAAGACGAAAAAGTATTGGGTATACATCATATTCATGTGGCTGAGACAGGTAATGGCTGGCTCCGCCCTGAAGATACTGAATCTGCTTTTCTGTGGCCTTCACGCCGAACACGGTTTTCCCTTCGTATACCCCACACCCGTATCGAAGATGCGAAACAGCTTTCTGGCAAAACGATTAGTGTTCAGGGGGACTTGATCACCTTTGGTGATAGTAAAATTAAAGAACTCACCAATGCTTCTGTATTATTCTCACGCCATGTCATCAGTAGTGATGAAGAAGGTGAAGATGCGTTTTTAACTAGAATGCACGAACAAATTTTCGCACTTACCGGAGTGAAAGTTCGTAAACTGATCTGTGGTAAAAGCAGTATCATTGCAACACCCGACAAAAAACTTTCGGCACGCCACCTAATGATCGCAGATTTAGAAAGCGAAGCCTCAATCACTATTCAACAATTCGGATTAGGGGATGAACGTATTTTAGGCTGTGGAATATTTTTACCTCACAAAGGCATCAAGTCATTGCATACCACCGAATAATTTTAGAATGACTTTTAATCCTAGAAAACGCAGTTGAGCGCGAAAAAGACTCGTAAGATGTTGGTGTGCTTGTGAAACAGAAAAATTCGTGGTCACCTTATTGGTGATGAGAAGCTTTTCTGTTTTGCTATGCCTACATGGATGTAGGTAAGTAGGGCAATGCAGGAGCAATTGCCGAGGCACACCAATAGCTTGCGTGGACTTTCGTGATCCAACTGCGTTTTTTAGGTTAATATAGCCCATTTAGTATATATAGCTTTAATTCAAACTTTGATAATATGCCCACATGTTTTCTATACAACTATTTAGTTAGAGGTCTTTTATTATGGCACTAGAAGTAAACTGTACAACTATCGAAACAACCGAAGCAGGTTATTTAGTCAATCTTGAAGACTGGAATGAAGATGTCTGTAAGGTCATTGCCAAAGGTGAAGGTATTGAGCTTACCGATAGACACATGGGTGTTATTGAATACCTTCGTGACCAATACATCAATAATGGTGGCAACCAGCCTATGGAACGTGCTATCACTAAAGATATGTCTAAAATCTGGGGTGAGAAGCTGAAGAGTAAAGACTTGTACCAGCTTTTCCCTCGTGCTCCTAGTAAACAAGGACTTAAAGTAGCGGGTCTTCCTGCTACTAGCCGTAAAGGTGGTTACTAAGCTGTTATAAGCTTTACCAAAGTACTGAACCCTACCCTAAAGAGGTATACCGCTTTATACACTAACGCGGTATATTCTTACCTGATTTTATACAATGCTGTTGGAGATTTTTATGAGCAACAAAGCTGAACTAATTAAAGAAATGCTTGAAATGCAGGCTAAATTCATCGAAGACGAACAAGCTGGTAAATTTGAAGCAGAAGATTACTATATCGGAGACGGCAAAGCGTATCGCGAGCGTTACCACGAGCTTGCATCTGAAGTACGTGAAATGGCCTCTAAAGAAGTAAATTTCTGGAAGTAAGTTTTTAGTTATTCGGAGCTTCAGCTATTAAGAGCTTCAGCCATTAAGAGCTTTAGCCATTCAGTGCATCTTTTGAAATTCTGAATAATAGAATAACTTCTTAAAAGCTACGCTACTCGCGTAGCTTTTTTTGTGCCAGTGATTTGCGTTATTACTATTCTGGATTCAATCTACCTAGAAAACATGCCCGCTCACACGATTTACGCTAAACTGAAGCTTTATCACCTCACACGACCATTTATTCATTATGAACGAACTATCATTAACTCCCATTTTATCCAGCCTTCTTTATGGAACATTAGGTCTAGTCCTTTTCTTTATTACTCTCTTTATTATGGAAAAAATAACCCCTTTTTCGCTTGAAAAGAAAATAACAGAAGAAGGAAATATTGCATTAGGCATTGTTATGGCATCCATCATACTGTCACTTGGGATTATTTTTGCAACGGCTATACACTAAAACCGCCTCATTACCCGTAACTAAATTCTAACCACTAGTACAGTGGACGGTAATTACGATTAATAACGTAGCTATCAAGGATTTCGACCGTCAGATTATTAGCTGAAATAAAACTAACTACATGCACACACCAGAAAAACAAAAACACGTAGTCCTGTTATTTTCAGCCTTTATCATTGCCATCTGTGGATTAATCTACGAATTATTAGCGGGTACGCTTTCCAGCTATTTACTAGGTAATTCAATTTACCATTTCTCACTAGTCATCGGCATCTTTATGAGTGCCATGGGGCTGGGTGCCTGGTTCTCTCGCTATATCGAAAACAACCTACCCTCAACCTTTATACAGCTACAAATTATCACCGGACTTATCGGCGGACTTTCTACCACTTTCTTGTTTTTCGCCTTTGCGATTATCCAAAACTACATCCCGTTATTATTTCTCAGCTCTAGTATCTTGGGTGCATTGTTAGGGATAGAAATACCACTCATTATTCGTATACTCAACCATCAAACCAGCTTAAAACTCAATGTTTCTAATGTGTTTACGGCTGATTATATAGGTGCACTAATAGCTGCCCTGCTCTTCCCGCTAGTATTTGTTCCGCAACTGGGCCTGATGCGCACCGGTATGTTTTTTGGCTTACTTAACATTGCCGTTGGGTTACTTGCCTGGTTCATCTTCAAAAACGAACTACCTAATAAAAAGAAGCAACTCACGATTATCATCCTCTCCGCACTTATACTGATAACCGGTTTTATTTTCACCCATCAAGTCACCAGTCATTTGGAAAGCAAGCTATTTCAGCATCAAATCGTCTATGCAGAGACGACACCCTATCAGCGTATCGTGGTTACCAGTCACAAGAAACGTACGCGTTTTTTCATCAACGGTGCATTGCAGTTTGATTCGATAGACGAATACCGTTACCACGAATCATTAGTTCATCCTGCCATGCAACAGGCAGCTTCTCATGAGAACATTCTCATTCTTGGTGGGGGTGATGGGCTTACCGCCAGAGAGGTTCTGAAATATAAAGATGTAGCAAACATAACCCTAGTTGACCTAGATCCAGCCGTTACACAACTTTTTAAAAATAACAGCCAACTCAGTTCATTAAGTAAAGGGGCTTTAAATGACCCCCGCTTGACCATAAAAAATCAGGATGCATGGAAATTTCTGGAAGATAGCAACCAGCTCTTCGATGTAGTCATTATTGATTTACCCGACCCCAGCAATTTGAATCTAAGCAGACTCTACTCTTCTACTTTTTACAAACTATTACTTCAACATCTTTCTCGTGCTGGAATCATCGTCACCCAAGCCTCATCACCGCTGTATTCACGTGAAGCGTTCTGGAGTATTTTCGAGACCATAAAATCAGCAGAAAATAACAGCTCATGGCATGTAAAACCCTATCATACTTATATTCCAAGCTTTGGAGAATGGGGTTTTATATTAGCCTCACGAGTGAACTTGGAGCTTAAATTGAATAATGATACTGACGTTATAAAAATGAAATATATAACCCCAGCTGTTTTGCAAACCATGCAACAATTCCCACCCGACATGAAGCCAGTAGAGGTAGATATAAACACTATCCATAGCCATAAGCTTTTAGAATATTATGAGACCGGTTGGGCGAAGTGGTTTAATTGATAGTAGTTCTTTCGCATTCAACCTAAAAACTTCCTGATTACCCACATGTCTAAGCCTATTTTTAAATAACTTAATAGAACAATAGGTTATAAGGAGCATGGTTGCCGATATTGTGCACGTATTCCGTACCCTTCGACAGGCTCAGGATACTGCTACTGTAGCGCCCTGAGCCTGTCGAAGGGTCGGAACAATGGCACTTCTATTAAATTTAAGCTTAGAGCATGTGGGTAATCAGGAAAAACTTAGTTGAAACTACTGTAGCAGTACCCTGAGCTTGTCGAAGGGTACGGAACTTTTGCACAATATTTACAAGCTGTTAAGAACAGGCTTAGACAAGTGGGTAATCAGGTCCGTCTATGACTCAGGGATATAAGCATTCTCAACGGCTTTTTTCGTCAATATCCCGTAAATACGAGAGCTAGAACTTGCATCTCGCTCACGAAAGACGACATACAAGGATTCTGCCCCATGGGTGAATTTTTTATGAGCTTGCATTAAATTTGCTTGTAGTGATATCGGTGATAATGAGTGACGTTGTGCGGGTATTTCCAAAAGGTTTACCTCTTCACTCACTTCATCCATTTTTTCATCCCTCTCCATAGACAGATATTTTGCCAGTTCAGAAAGTGGCATTAAGTGAGCAATTTCACCCTCCTCGTCATTCACAATCAGCCAGTTACTCCTAATATGTATTAATCTTTCTGCTTCTTCACGCGAGATAACAGGCGCATGCCGCTCAAAACTTTTATCCAACACACTGGCCACACCTACCGCACGAAGTACTTGCACTACCGGATTCAAGGTATAATCCAGACCGTTTGAACGCAGTATGGTGACAAAAAGAGATTTCTTTTTGAATATCTCACTAGCCGTTAGCTGCGCAACAACAATAACTAACATTCCTGAAAGAATGATACCGGGGCTATAACTCAATTCGACAATCGCAATGAGTGCAGCTAACGGAGCCTGCAAACTTGCCGCCATCATTGCTCCCATGCCTAGCAACGCGTATGAACCCACGTGTGAATTTGCATCTCCTAGTAGATGCATGGCGACAATGCCAACCGCACCGCCGACACTGGTTCCTATAAAAAAGGCTGGGCCAATCATGCCCCCCGGCACACCTAAACCTACACTGACACTGGTCGCTAGTATTTTCATAAAAGCTAGTATAAGCAAGCTGGTTATTGCCAGTTCTCCTGCAAGCCCTGCATTGACCGTATCGTAACCAATGCCAAGCACTTCAGGAGTCATCATTGCTAATAAACCAACGATAACTCCAGCCGCAAGAATTCTCCACCAAATTTCAAATGATTGAGTTTTGGAGGAGATCAGCATGAGTAAATGGTTAAATAATGCCGCACAAGCTCCGACTATTACACCTAATAACAACACAATAGGTAATTGCGACAGTGGTATAACCGAAAGCTCTGGCATGATAAACGCGGGTGCGCCGCCCAATACCGCATTCGATAAGGCGGTAGCCACAACCGCTGCCAGCATCACCGGAATAAAGCTGCTTAATGCATATTCCATCATAATCACTTCTAAGGCGAAAATTACTCCAGCCAAAGGTGTATTAAATGATGCAGCGATGCCTGCAGCAGCACCACTCGCTACCAAAGTACGAATACTATTATTAGGTAACTTGAAAAGCTGACCAAACAAGCTGGAAATACTTGCACCCAGATGAGCATGAGGCCCTTCTCTGCCGACTGAATGTCCACCCGTTATGGCGATAGCAGCTCCAACAAACTGCAAGATAAACTCTCGCAAAGTCAGATAGCCCTGATGATAAGCCACTCGCTCCATAATTCTGGCAATACCTAATACTCGAATACCTTTAGAGCCTTTATAAAATAGGATCGCTAATAAAACACTGGCAATGACAGGAAACAGGAAATGGTAAAGAGAAGACATTTCCTCATAGTTTTCTGAGCCTATTCCCGGAAGTAAATAATCCTGAGTATGTTCCACCAGCAAGCGAAACAGAACAATGACACCCCCTGCCAAAAAGCCTGTTACCAAACCGAAAAAGGCTAGATGAAGTAAAGCATCTGTTCGCGCTAAACGAAAAATCATGGCTTCTAGCCATGATTGCCATTTATTTCTCAGAATGTTTTTTATTTTCATGAAGGGGACTAGTGATAGGAGCGGTGATGGGATTAGCGTCGGATGACTGTGTTACCACATGCGTCAAAGGAGTGGAAAGTGAAATGTTGTGCTCATTTGCTGTCTTTAGAAAGGTTTCAAGCAACTGCTGTCGTATTCGAGGCAACCGATCAGCCTCTTTGGTATAGTAATAGACACACCACTGAACCGCATGATCCCCTACTTCTTGTACTCCAATCTCTAAATCTCTATTGCTTTCAACACCGATTGACCCTTGCTTTCTTACTTCTTCATAAGCTGCTGTAAACATAGCTCTTACTTTTGAAGACGATACGTCATAACCAATATTAAAGATAAGCGACTCACGCAGGCCTTTAGCAGATGCAAATTTAGAGAGATTATGGATTGTAAAATCACGCAATCGTGAGTTTCTAATCATAATGCGGTGATTATTAACTAAATTTAATATAACTGTATGAAAGACTTTAGTTTTATAGACTACTGCATAAATGATTTTGTTATCATGTATCTCAATAATATCGCCTTCTTGCAACATATCGCTATTAAGAATTATCAAACCGCTAAATATATCAGGTGCCCATACTGCATTCGTCAGAGCAAGAAAAACACCAATGAAACCAATAACTCCTCCAGCCTGTAGTAGAGAAGTAAACCCAAGCATTTGAATAATACTGATCAGCGCCATTATGCCGATAAATACAGCACTAAAAATACTTAATAGACGCGCATTATAAGTCGAGACGTATTGTTTCTTGCCATTAACTTCACGCTCACGACCATAGCTTCTAAGAATAAAGTAGGCGGCTATCTGATGGACCAGATAGGTAAAATAGATGATACCTATCACGCCTAATACTTTTAAAGGGATGACCTGAGATTTAAGCGTTTGAGCATGGAAATAAATATAAGCGAAGACAACCCCTAAACTTAGCGCACGAATAATGCGTGTTTTTCTTATCAAAGAGGAGTTACTTGCAGATTCTTGACAGAGCGCTTTCACCAGCCTATTGGCGAATACCAATAGTAGTAAATTGACAATCAAAACGATGTAACCGATGGTTCCAAAGTTTAAGAAAAAGGATATGAAATCTTGCATAAGCAACTAAGTATTTTGTGTATTTAATAATAAATATTATCATAACTCAGCTTGTAGTTGACTCTACTTCATCCTGATTATGAAGTAGAGTACAGGCGATTGATGCCTGATCCACTTTGTTTAATCTTTTTTTACTAGTACTAGTATTTATTTATTCGTCACCAGCAGACTCAGTGGCATCTCCATCCTGTGCATCATCTCCATCCTGTGCATCATCTCCATCCTGTGCATCCTGTGCATCTTCAGCATCCTGTGCATCTTCAGCATCTTCGTCTTCACTACCAGGCAATATCTCAATACGCTCAATCTCGGTCAGTAACTCACCTTTGGTTAAACGAATCAGCTTTACACCTTGGGTATTTCGGCTGGTCTCAGAGACTTGATCGACAGAGGTACGAACCAGAATACCACCGTTGGTGATCATCATAATTTCATCGTCTTCCTGAACTTGTACTGCACCGATGCTGCGTCCATTGCGTTCCGAAGTCTTGATAGAAATAACGCCACTACCACCGCGTTTCTGTGCACTAAACTGGCTCGGATCGGTGCGCTTACCATACCCATTTTCTGTTGCCATCAACAATTTGCCATCACCCACGATGATCAACGCATTGACCTCTTGATCCTTCCCTAGCCTGATACCCCTAACTCCTGCTGCGGTACGTCCCATAGCGCGCACATCCGATTCGTGGAAGCGGATGGCTTTACCAGAGTCGGCAAACAGCATGACTTCTGAATTCCCTGTTGTTAATTCAACATCAATCAGGTCATTACCTTCGCGTAAATCTATAGCGATGATTCCATTGCTTCTAGGATTGGAGAACTGAGTTAAAGAAGTTTTCTTAACGGTTCCGTTTGAAGTAGCCATAAAGACAAACTTGTCTGCATCATATTCACGAATTGGCAAGATGGCGCGGATGCGTTCGTCTTCTTCAAGCGGTAACAAATTAACCATTGGACGACCACGGGAGGTACGACTGCCCATAGGGATTTGATAAACATTTAGCCAGTATAAGCGACCTCGGCTGGAAAAGCATAGTAGCGTGTCATGGGTGCTAGCGATAAAGAGTTTTTCGATGAAGTCTTCATCTTTCATCTTAGTCGCTGCTTTACCACGACCACCACGACGTTGTGCTGAATAGGTGTCGATAGGTTGAGCTTTTGCATAGCCTGCATGTGACAAGGTAACAACAACATCTTCTTCAGGAATCAGGTCAATATCCCCTAAATCTTCACCGATTTGATTGATCACCGTTCGGCGTTCGTCACCAAACTCTTCGATCATCAGCAACAGATCATCACGGATCACTTTCATCAAACGATCAGCACTACCAAGAATATCAAGTAAGTCCTCAATAACATCTATTAACTCTTTATATTCTTTAATTATTTTATCTTGCTCAAGACCTGTTAGACGATGTAAGCGTAATTCCAGAATCGCTTGGGCTTGAACTTCAGATAACCAATAACCATCGTCTTTTAAACCGTATTTAGCATCTAGATTCTCAGGTTTAGAAGCATCTGTTCCAGAGCGTTCCAACATGCCAACTACCATGCCCGGTTTCCACGAACGCGAAAGCAAGCCTTGCTTTGCTTCGGCTGGATTGGCTGATGCTTTTATTAGCTCAATCACTTCGTCTATATTGACCAGTGCAATGGCTAATCCTTCAAGGATATGTGCGCGGTTACGTGCTTTGCGCAAATTGAAAATAGTACGGCGTGTTACGACTTCACGTCGATGCTTTAAAAACGCTTCAAGTATTTGTTTTATATTAAGTAGTCTAGGCTGCCCATCAACCAGTGCCACCATGTTAATCCCAAACACGGTTTGCATCTGTGTCTGTTTGTACAGGTTGTTTAGTACAACTTCTGGTACTTCGCCGCGTTTGATCTCAACGACCATACGCATGCCGTCTTTATCAGACTCATCACGTAACTCGGCGATGCCCTCAATTTTTTTCAGTTTGACCAGTTCGGCAATTTTTTCTAGCAAACGGGCTTTATTGACTTGATAAGGTAATTCATAAACAACAATACTGTCACGCCCAGATCGCTTGTTGATTTCAAATTCTGCTTGAGCACGGACACGAATTCTGCCACGACCTGTTCGATAGGCTTCGTGAATACCTTGTGCGCCGTTAATAATACCTGCTGTTGGGAAGTCAGGCCCTGGTACATGCTCCATCAAATCTGCTATATCTGCTTCTGGATTATCAACCAATGCGATACATGCATTGATAATCTCATTGAGATTGTGCGGTGGGATATTGGTAGCCATACCCACTGCGATTCCGGAAGAACCGTTTATTAATAAAGTAGGGAGGCGAGTCGGCAATACTGAAGGCTGGGTTTCAGAACCGTCGTAGTTTTCTACAAAATCTACCGTCTCTTTTTCTATATCAGCCAACATAGTGTGGGAGATTTTCGCCATACGGATTTCCGTATAACGCATCGCCGCAGGTGAATCACCATCAACTGAACCGAAGTTACCCTGACCATCAATGAGCATATAACGCATGGAAAACGGCTGTGCCATCCGAACGATCGTGTCGTACACCGCCGTATCACCATGTGGATGATATTTACCGATGACGTCACCGACAATACGTGCCGATTTCTTGTAGGGTTTATTCCAGTCGTTACTAAGATCCTGCATGGCATAAAGCACACGTCTATGGACTGGTTTTAGACCGTCTCGAACATCAGGAAGCGCACGACCTACGATGACACTCATAGCGTAATCCAAATAGGATTGCTTCATCTCATCGTCGATATTTATGGGGATTATTTCTTTGGCGAATTCAGCCATAGTTTGGGGTCACTATTTTGCTAGTTAAAAACGCGCTAATTATAGCAGATACAACAGCTTTGGGGCATTTTATTACGGATGTAACAACGGGGGGAAATCGAATTGATAAGTGTTTACAACCTATTGATTGTAAACATATTGATTAGAACACTATTGACTTTGCATTATCTTGGTGAGCGCCCTCGAAAACATTCTCACTAGCTTCCGTGCAATGATACCGTTATATTTCTTACCTGCATGATATCCATATCACTCAAAGAGCCTTACTCATAGGCCTCTTCGTTGCTAAAAGAATTGCGCGCGCATATCCGTTTTCAAGGACACCCGCACGCAATATATCCAAACAAGCTGGAAACAACCAATTAAATAATTAGATAAAGCTTATAGAGACCTATCTATAAATGATACATAAAAACTTTATTAGCTTTCGTAGATATAATAAGAAACACTTTTTTCTAGCCACTTTGCTTCATCATGAATTAATCGGTTTTCTAGACCACTAACCTTAGCTTCAGGGTCATCAACCCACTGTCTTAGGTATTCACCACCGTTAATGACATCTATTGCTAAACGCCCTTCTTCGTACTCATAAGGGAAATCACGCCAAAGAGGATAGTCAGGATAGAGTAATCGAATACTTTTCAGAAACAGAACTACTAGACGATAGGGTTTAAATGCTGATGGGTCGTAGTCAGGATAATCCGTATGCAGCTGTATCCCGGCACAGAGTTCGCCCTGATACTTATGGAAAGTCGGTTCAAACCAGACTTCGCGCAGGCGCACACCTTTTAACCACTGCGGAGCTAGTTCTTGCATTTTTCTCATGAGTTTGGAGATATCAAGATCAGGCGCCCCAAATAGCTCTAATGAGCGTGTTGTACCTCTACCTTCGGATAAAGTAGTGCCTTCTAAAAGCACGGTTCCAGGATAGGTGCGCACTGCGTTCAGGGTAGGGATATTAGGGCTAGGGTTGACCCAGCTTAGTTGCTCTATCGGCCATCCGTAGCCCGGTGCAATAGCCATTTCATAGCCTTGCATTGCTATCACGTTCAGCGATACATCTAGTTTTTTATAGTCTTTATACCAGAGTGCCACCTCGCCTAATGTCATGCCGTGTCGCATGGCTATCGGTGCAATGCCGACGAAGCTTTCTTGTCCTGCTTCAAGGGTTAGCCCCTCTATTTGTCTTCCTGCTGGATTAGGTCTATCTAGCACCCAAAGTGTTTTAGCTGATTTCTCGCAATCTTCCAGCAAATAACAAAGCGTGGTGATAAATGTATAGATGCGGCAGCCTACATCCTGAATATCGACCAATAGCACATCAAAAGTATCCAGCATGTGTTGAGTAGGTCGCCTTACTTTGCCGTACAAGCTGAAAACAGGAATGCCATGTTTGATGTCGACAGAATCATCTGTTTCCACCATGTTGTCTTGCTTATCACCCCGCAAGCCGTGTTGTGGACCAAAGCAGGAAACCAGATTGACATCATCGCAAGCCATGAGCGCATCTATGGATGGGATAAAATTACGGGTTAATGAGGCTGGATGTGCTAACAGCGCAACTCTTTTGTCTTTAAGCTGTTCCCGTAATGCGGGTTCTTGCAGCAAACGATCAATGCCTAATTTCATAGCGCAACCCTATTTTTTATTCACCAAGACCCGAAACTACACAACGCAAAATACCGTAGTCCCATTTTTCTTCTAGCGCTTCGAACAAAGGACTTAAGGCATCTCCATTGCTGATACTCATAAACTTTGCCATTTCTTCAATCTCTCGAATCTCATCTTCTTCGATGCACAAGACTTGTCGGCTATCCAGTTCTCCCACTACAATGGCATTAGCCAAATGTGAATAAATAGTTGAGGGTTTAAGTTCACGCTTTTCACAAATTTGTTCAACGGTTAGACCTTGATTGAATAAATCCAAGCTATCATTTACCGTATCACTGAGTGTTGGGTTAATAGGGATTCTTTTAGTTAGTTGAGTCTCATCATCCATTTCTGGCTGCGGATGTTGTCTGATAACATCCATAAAAGCCTCGCCATATTTCTCTAACTTAGCCCCCCCAATGCCATGAATAGTAATAAACCTTTCATCCGTAATAGGACGATATCCTGCCAAGTCATCCAGCACGGAATCGTGGAAAATGACATAGGGCGGAACGCCCTGCTCTTCTGCTAATCTCATTCTTAGCTGGCGTAACTCCTCACGTAGTTCTTGATCTTTTTCGGCTAATTGCGTCCGTACTTTCTTTTCTGTTTTCTTACCTGAAACTGCCGTATCTTGTTTGCGTTGCTTTCGTGCCATAAAAGTTTCATGACCTTTAAGCAAGTCGCGTGATTTTTGAACTAGCTTAAGTACACCGTGTTCCATATCAACACTTAAATAGCCCAAAGCTATTAACTCACGGAAAATTCCTTTCCATTCAACTTGTGTAAGATCCTTACCTATTCCCCATGTGCTAATGCGATCGTGTCCGTTATAGGCAATACGCTTGTCGGTTTTACCAACGAGAATATCCACCACATAAGTTACACCAAAGCGCTGATTAGTACGGTAGACACATGACAATGCCATTTGCGCGGGCTTGGTGGCATCCCATGTTTCAGGAGGATTTAAACAGTTATCACAGTTACCGCAAGGCTCGGCTAGTTCTTCGTCAAAATACGCTAACAGTGCCTGCCTTCGACAGGTTGCTAACTCACACATGGCAAGCAAAGCCTGAAGTTTAAATTGAGTGACCCGTTTAAACTTCTCCTCAGCATCAGAGTTTTCCAGTATTTGACGCATGAAGATAACGTCTTGCAGACCATAATTCATCCATGCATCCGCAGGTGCGCCATCACGCCCAGCACGTCCTGTTTCCTGATAATAAGATTCTATATTTTTAGGTATGCTTAAGTGAGCGACGAAACGTACATCCGGCTTATCAATCCCCATGCCGAAGGCAATGGTCGCCACAATGATGACACCGTCTTCACGTAAGAAACGCTGCTGGTTTTGCTTGCGTTCCTGCTGTGATAGTCCTGCATGGTAAGGCAATGCGAGCCGGCCTTTTTGCATCAGCCAATCAGCTGTGCTTTGAACTTTTTTACGTGATAGGCAATAAATAATACCCGCATCATTGGGGTGCTTTTTTTCAAGAAAACGCAATAAGCTGGCACGAGCATTACTGCCTGATTCCGAGATAGTGTACTGAATATTAGGCCGATCAAAACTGTTTACATAAATCCCTGCCTCTTGAAGATTTAACTGTTGCAGTATTTCTTCACGAGTTCTTGCATCTGCGGTAGCCGTCAATGCAATTCGTGGAACCTTGGGGAAGCGAACAGCCAATTGGTGGAGCTGTTGATATTCTTTTCTAAAATCATGCCCCCATTGGGATACACAATGCGCTTCATCAATAGCAAACAGAGAAATCTGGCATTGATCTAGCATGTCTAACATCGGCTGCATGAGCAAGCGCTCAGGTGCAACATAGAGAATATCCAGCTCCCCACGCAATAACATTTCCTCAATCTCTTGTTTTTCAACAAAAGAGATGGAAGAGTTGATAAACGCGGCGCGTAAACCTAGTTGTTTCAGTGCATCCACTTGATCCTGCATCAATGCAATCAGCGGTGAAACAACAACACCTACACCTTGACGAATAAGTGCAGGAATCTGATAACAAAGTGATTTGCCTCCACCCGTAGGCATTAATACAAAAGCATCTCCACCACTAATGATTGATTGGATAATTTCTTCTTGATTATGCCTAAACTGGTCATATCCGAAGGTAGTCTTGAGAATTTCATGGGCGCTTTGCATGTCAGGAATATAGATTAAATAGCAATGTTAATGAAGTAATTTCCGAGTAATAAGCATTATCGATAGCCTTTAATCATAAAACACTAACGGATAATCTCTATCCCGCTTCTTTTATTTTTGCGGATTTCACATACTGACCCGACTTAACGCAACCATCTGCTATATGACGAACAGTATGAAAACTATTCAATCAATACTTCTCTCACTATTGATCAGCCTATATTGCAATACAACTATGGCGAGTCATATAAAATTAGAAAGCACTTTGTCGCTTTCCCCTGAGACCTTAATACTTACTTCGCGTAATACTTCTGATAGTGGTTCTGATAGTGGCTTAGTAACCAGTAGCAAATCCATTGAAGCAGAAAAAACCTTCAATCAAGAACTTCAATGGCGTATCTTGAATTTACTTGCGCAGCAATTATTCCAAAATAATCATGAAACATTAACAAACGATCTTTTTACTAATAACTGGTTGTATACAACACAGACCTTTTCGGTGAATATTTCTGCTCTAAACCCAGATTTTTTTCTCATCAAGATTATCGACGCTCAACTAGGTAGTGAAACCAAACTAGAAATACCTCGACTATAGCCTCAAGCCTTAGAGACTGTGCAAGTATTCTGGGACGAAAGAAAAATGAGGTGAAATCTTCCAGATTTTGCTCAAAAAGGAAGCTAATAGTGAGCTATTGGCTGAGTTTTTGAGCAAAATCTGGGAGATTTCAACCATTTTAATGAGTTCCATGAATACTTGCACAGTCTCTGAAGCCTCACTCTCTCTTTAGAGATATGCTGGCTTGCATAACACCTATCCAATAGGTAATATCTTGCAAGAAGAATCCTTGATCCTCAGTCCGCCACCCCTTACACAGTTAGGTTTTGTAAAGCAGGTATCTATTAGCAACAAGAAGTAGCGATTGTAGCTGAGACTTTCAGGATAATATTATAAACCACCAAAGGACTAGCAATGAAACTGATTACCGCCATTATTAAACCTTTCAAACTGGATGATGTAAGACAAGCATTATCTGACGTGGGCATACTAGGTTTAACCGTCACAGAAGTTAAAGGCTTCGGCCGCCAAAAAGGTCATACTGAACTTTATCGAGGTGCAGAATATGTAGTCGACTTTATTCCTAAGGTGAAAATTGAAACCGCTGTCTCTACTGAGAACCTAGAAACGGCCATTGACGCTATTACACAAGCCGCCAATACTGGAAAGATAGGAGATGGAAAGATTTTTGTTACCAATATTGAACAAACCATCCGTATCCGTACCAAAGAAACAGGCACGGAAGCCCTTTAGATAATTAACCCCATGGACTGCTGATGAAATCTTTTACTTCGTTTTTGACACCCCTTGCCATTTTATTCTTATTTCCTTTTACCAGTTTTGCCGCTGATGGACTAAATGGTGCAAATACAGCATGGATTCTTACCTCAACGGCACTTGTGTTATTTATGACACTACCTGGTCTCGCACTCTTCTATGGTGGCCTAGTACGGAGTAAAAACGTACTGTCCATTTTAATGCAATGTTTTGCCATCGCTGGAATCGTATCAATTCTTTGGCTCGTGCTTGGTTACAGTATCGCTTTTGATACAGGTACACCTTATTTCGGTGGCATGGGTAAAGTATTGTTCAACGGCATTGGTGAAGATACTTTAAGCGGGGATATCCCCGAATCATTGTTTGCAATGTTCCAAATGACTTTTGCAATCATCACCGCAGCCTTGATCATTGGTGGCTTTGCTGAACGGATCAAGTTTTCAGCAGTTTTACTTTTCTCAGCAATATGGTCACTCGTAGTTTATGCACCTATTACACATTGGGTTTGGGGCGGCGGCTGGCTTGGCGAGATGGGACTACTAGATTTTGCAGGTGGAACCGTTGTTCATATCACGGCTGGTGTTGCTGCTCTGGTTACTGCAATAATGATTGGACCTAGAAAAGATTTCGGCAGCTCTGCTAACACACCACACAATATGACCATGACCATTATGGGTGCTGGCATGTTGTGGGTGGGCTGGTTTGGCTTTAATGGCGGAAGTGCATTAGCCGCCAATGGCGATGCGGCTATGGCAATATTGGTAACGCATATATCTGCTGCAACGGCCGCCATGGTCTGGATGTTCATGGAGTGGATCAAGTTTGGTAAACCCACTGCTTTGGGAACCGTTACGGGTATGGTTGCTGGTTTGGGCACTATTACGCCTGCTTCTGGTTTTGTCGGCCCAGCTGGTGCGCTGGTGATAGGTTTATCAGCAGGTGTTGTTTGCTTCTATGCCACTATCTTCATCAAACAAAAATTGAAGATTGACGATTCGCTGGATGTTTTTCCTGTTCATGGTGTAGGCGGCATCTTAGGTACGATGCTTGCAGGTGTTTTTGCCTCAACCCAGCTAGGTATCTTTAGTGGACAAGGTTTTACCAATGAGAACATTACCACAATAGGTCAACAGCTAGGTGTGCAAGCTATCGGTGTCGTTGCAACAATCGTCTACACAGCCGTCGCTACGTTTATAATATTCAAGCTTGTTGGACTAATGACAGGCGGCCTACGAGTTAGTGATGATGATGAATCTAGGGGACTGGATATTATTGATCATGAGGAGCGTGGTTACAATATCTAACTCCAATACTCTCTATTGCTAGTGAGACCTTCATCCTAAAAAACTTAGTTGAAACGTAGCGAGAATGCTAGAGTACTGAAGATAAGGGAATTTCTGGAAAATTTTGGCTTTATTCGTAGTCACTCTACGGGTGAAGTCAACATTTTCCAGAAAACCTTTAGATTCAGTGCTATAGACATTCGCAGTAGTTTCAACTGCGTTTTTTAGGTTCATGCAAAGAAGGTCTCACAGTAGACGACAAAACAGTTAACTGAGGAATCTAGATTATGAAAGCTTTATTAATAAAACCTGATCAAACCATAGAAGCTATTGATATTGCCAGTCACGATGACATCGTAAAACTCATCGGTTTCGATACCGTCATATCTGATGAAGTAGGAAATGATGGCGATTGTCTGTTTTTCGATGAAGACTGCTTTTTACGTGAAGCAAGTGGCCGCTTTCAGGTTGATAGCCTTATCCCAGTATCCGGTGTGGGTATCATTGCTGGCTGTACTGATAATAATAAGAATAGTGCTGCACTTGTAGATGTAAACATGACGACAGAAGAACTTAAATCTCGTATTAAATATCTGTAACCCCTAACCTGTCATGCGGTAGCTCGTACCGCATCGGCAATCTGTTCAGCAAGCGCAGTGGTTTCTTCCAGATCTTCCCCTTCAACCATAACTCGTATCAAAGGTTCAGTACCAGAAGCCCTCAATAATACTCTGCCACGGCTCCCTAAAGTTGTTTCTACATCTTTCACTGCTTGCTGAATCTCAGCAGACTCATCAAGATTTATTTTTTCTTTAATAGGTACATTAATAAGGATTTGTGGGTATTTGGACATGATCTTTTTTAATTCATGCAAGGGTTTGTCAGAATCAATCAATGCATGCATAACCTGCAACGCGGCAATAGTGCCATCACCTGTTTCGATGCGATCACGAATAATAATATGTCCAGAACCTTCGCCACCAATGACACCACTACAAGCCCGTAGTTGTTCCATCACATAACGATCACCTACATCAGCGCGATGAAAGCCCAGCTTCATCTTCTTGATGGCTTTTTCAAGTCCGAGGTTGCTCATCAAAGTACCCACTACATCAGCTTTAAGACCATCACGATCTAGCCGGTGCTTGGCAATGATTGCTAAAATTTCATCACCATCAATCACTTCGCCTTTTTCATCTACCATCATCAAGCGATCACCATCACCATCAAGTGCCACACCAATATTGGCACGATAGGTTTTTACAGCTTTTTGTAGGTTACCTAACGAAGTGGCACCACATTCATGATTAATGTTCACACCGTCTGGTTTGTCAAAGATGGTAATCACTTCTGCACCCAGCTCTTCGAACACACTTGGAGCCACATGATAAGTTGCACCATTCGCACAATCCACGACCACACGAAGCTTATTTAACAAAACAGTATTAGGTAATGAACGCTTACAGAATTCAATGTAACGACCTGCTGCATCTTCAACTCGTGATGCACGACCCAAGTGATCAGATTCAGCAGTGATCATGTCCCGTTCAAGATATGCTTCTATTTCCAACTCAATCGCATCATCAAGCTTGGTACCATTAGATGAGAAAAACTTAATGCCATTATCATAATAAGGGTTGTGCGAAGCACTGATCACAATACCCGCAGATGCTCTAAACGTACGCGTTAAATAAGCGACAGCAGGAGTCGGCATTGGGCCAACGAGCTTGATATCAATACCGGCTGCTACTAAACCAGCCTGTAGAGCAGACTCAAGCATATAGCCAGAAATTCTTGTATCTTTTCCGATCACTACAAGTGGATTGGAATTCTTGGCAAGTACCTTACCGGCAGCCCAGCCAAGCTTTAAGGCAAAATCAGGAGTCATAGGATATGTACCTATACGTCCGCGAATACCATCTGTACCAAAAAATTTTCTACTCATAGCTTTGCACCCCATTTACAACCTTTATGGCTTCAACTGTTTCTTTTACATCATGTACTCTGATAATAGCAGAGCCTTTCATGGTTGCGATAACAGCTGCTGACAAACTGCCAAATAGCCTATCACTAACATCCGCATCATCCAGTAACTCTCCAATCATTCTTTTTCTTGAAATTCCAACGAGAATAGGTAATCCAAAAGAGCTAAAGTTATCAAGCTTAGCCAACAATTGCAGGTTATGCTGAAGATTTTTACCAAAGCCAAAACCAGGGTCGAGGATAATCCTGTCTTTATCTATCCCTGCTTTCACACAAGTCTGAATACGTTGTTCGAAAAAATTAGCCACCTCTTCAACAACATCACCATACTTGGGTTTGACTTGCATCGACCTGGGCTGGCCTTGCATATGCATCAAACAAACTGTTGCATTCATCTCAGCACAAACCGTTAATGTATTCGGTTCCTGTAATGCACGCACATCATTGATCATGTCAGCACCTGCAACAAGTGCTTCACGCATGACTCCAGCTTTACTGGTATCGGCGGAAACTTGAATATCCACTTCATTTTTAATTATTTCTATAACAGGAACCACCCTATCCAGTTCCTCTTGCAAAGAAACATCAGCTGCTCCCGGACGCGTGGACTCGCCACCAACATCAATGATACTCGCACCTTCTTTTATCATCTGTAATGCCTGTGACAAGGCCAGATCAGTAGAATTAAAAGAACCACCATCTGAAAATGAATCAGGGGTCACGTTCAAGATACCCATGACTTGGGTCGGTGGGCTAGGAAAACTAGTAGTGTTTTTCATAAACTTTTCTTATAACTATTGCGTAACTACTTGGTGTAATAAACACCCCGACCCAACAAAATATGATTTTATTATCCATAAAAAAGGCGCGAAAATCGCGCCTTAAAATACAGGGTGCCTCTATTAATTAGAATTTTCGTTCGAGTCCAAGGCGGATCATTGTTGAGAACCGCAGTGTACAAGGGTACATGAGGATCGCAAAAAATGATCCAACGC
>CAZDMX010000003.1:0-18509 GCA_964506085.1 uncultured Thiothrix sp.
CGAATAAAAATTCGGCGCAATAATGGTGGGTTATTTATTGCGCCTTGCCTAAGCATGTGGAACATAAAGTTTAGCTGATTATAAACAACAGACTCAACCCACTACCGTCTCTTATTCAGAAAAAATCTCATGCTTTTTTAAAGCAAGTTTTAAAAAGCTATCAACTTCATCAATAGTAATAGGTCGAGCTTCACTGCCAGTGCGAGATTTATACTCAAGTTCATCGTTCGCTAAACCGCGTTCAGAAATAACCAAACGATGCGGAATACCAATAAGCTCAAGGTCTGCAAACATAGCACCAGGTCGCATCTTGCGGTCATCTAGTAGTACGTTATAGCCTAAGCTATTTAATTGTTCATAGAGCTGGTCAGCGACAGTGCTTACTTGCTCTGATTTATGGTAGTTAATGGGAACCAAGGCAATCTCAAAAGGAGCAATCGCTTCTGGCCAGATAATGCCATTTTCATCATAGTTTTGTTCAATAGTGGCTGCCACTACACGAGAAACACCGATACCATAACAACCCATGGTCATGATTTGGTCTTTGCCGTTTTCATTAAGAACCGTTGCTTTCATGGCTTCAGAATATTTTGTTCCTAGCTGAAATATATGCCCAACTTCGATGCCACGAGCAATAGATAATGTGCCTTTGCCATCAGGACTAGGATCACCTTCGACCACATTCCGGATATCCATAAAGGTAGGTTCAGGGATGTCTCTTACCCAGTTAGCATTGATCAAATGTTTGCCGTCTTTATTCGCTCCACAGACAAAATCAGACATGGGCGAAGTGGCATGATCTGCAATGATTTTAAGGGTTAATCCTAGGGGGCCAAGAGAACCTGCTCGGCAACCAGCCGCTGCAAAGATTTGCTCATCACTAGCAAAGGTCAATGGTTCTGTAATACCGGGAATCTTTTCTGCTTTAATTTCATTTAGCTCATGATCACCACGAATAAGTAGTGCAATCACCGTGTCATTTTCACCCAATACAAATAATGTTTTCAGAATATTATCAGGGGTAACTTTTAAGAAATCAGCAACTTCTGAGATACTTTTCTGATCAGGGGTTTCAACAGTTCTCATGCCAGCATCAGGAGCAGGGCGTGTAGCAGTGGAGGCAATGGCTTCAGCTTTTTCCACATTGGCGGCATAGTCTGATTCACTGGAAAAAACGATAGCATCTTCGCCTGAATCAGCTAGCACATGGAATTCATGTGAGTCGCTACCACCTATAGAACCCGTATCAGCATCAACAGCACGAAATTTCAAACCTAAACGGGTAAAGATATTGGTATAGGTTTGATACATCAGATCATAGGTTTCTTGTAGTGATTCCTGAGTCATATGAAATGAGTAAGCATCTTTCATCAAAAATTCACGTGCACGCATTACACCGAAACGGGGGCGAACCTCATCTCGAAATTTTGTCTGGATTTGATAATAGTTAATAGGTAGTTGTTTATAGCTGGTTAAATCCTTACGCACATAATCCGTGATAATTTCTTCATGCGTAGGTCCATAACAATAATCACGATTATGGCGGTCGTTGATACGAAACAGCTCAGCACCGTACTGCTCCCAGCGACCGGATTCCTTCCAAAGCTCGGCGGGCTGTACCGTAGGCATTAATACCTCAACCCCGCCGGATTTGTTCATCTCTTCACGAACAATATTTTCCACTTTGCGTAACACCCGTAACCCTATCGGCATCCACGTATAAAGCCCCGACGATAACCGTCTAATCATGCCTGCTTTTAGCATGAGCTGATGGCTAATTACTTCAGCATCAGCAGGGGTTTCTCGAAGAGTGGATAATGGAAAACGGGAAGTACGCATGAGCAGCTTTAAATCGTCAGTTGAATGGGTCGAAGATTATAGCTGACTAACGGTTACTATGTGAATAAATTAGTAGAGACATATCGCCTACAGCCTCCACTAAAAATCTAGATATAACTATTAATGCTGGAGACTGTGACGAGTCTTCTTAATATAAGCCTGAGCAAAACGCTGACCAAGTTCCAGTTGGCCTTTTGCATCGTAATGAACATGATCAAATATCTTGCCTAGTCCATCTGTTGATACTAATAGCGTATTAGCTGAGTTTCGTTGTATGTTCTGTTGAGCTTTTTGCACCACTTGCTTCATAACAAAAGCAGGGTCTTGAGGATTGATTTTTCCCATAATGAATAAGCTATTCGGTGATTTCAGGTTGTTACGCAATCCGTTGATCAATCGCCTTAAACTTCCTTCATATTGAGAAGCGAAGTGTTTATTCCTGGCATCTTTTTCCCCTTGCATCCAGATAATAGCGTCTACGGGTTGATGTTCACTGATGTCGGTAAATTTAAGTTGGCGTAACATGCCCTTATAAAGTCGGCTTCCCGGCAACCATTGTTGGATTGAGCTACCTGTAGCGACCGTTTTGATAATGATATGAGTATCGTGGGGATAGGCTCTGGCAACGGCATGAGCAAAGCCAACTTCTGGACCAAAATATGCGTACTTTGCCAAGTCTCGTGGTCGACCCTGATAATAAAATTTCACATTATGGGGAGTTTTGCGATAATGACTGGGCAGAGAATAGGTTTTGCCTTTGCCCATCATATTGGACTGTCCTGCAAGAATATAAATACGTTCTTTAGCGAAAGCTAGTGTGGGGAGTGCTAAAAAATTAAATAAGATTAAGGTTACTAGGAAATTATTTTTTTTTATCTTCATAAGATTTAATACATTACACGGGGATCGACATTTTAACCCAATGTAATGTTTATTAAAACTTATTCTATCAAACCATTCTTGTTTATCCTAAAAAACGCAGTAGTTTCAACTGCGTTTTTTAGGTTTATAGTTATCAAGCATCTTTGATAAGACGAAGCATCTCACCTGCATTCATTTTCCCACTGATATCACTGCCTTCGAGAAGGTTGTCAGCTAAGTCGCGTTTACGTTGATGTAATTTAACGATTTTTTCTTCAATGGTGTTTTCGGCTACTAACCTGTAAATAGTGACGGGGCGCTGTTGTCCTATTCGGTGAGCGCGATCAGAAGCTTGATCTTCCACTGCTGGATTCCACCAGGGATCCATGTGGATAACGTAATCGGCAGCGGTTAAATTCAGTCCAGAGCCACCTGCTTTCAGGCTAATTAAAAAGACATCGCCTTCGCCGTCTTGAAAGGCATCGACCGCTTTTTTACGTTTAGTTTGAGGGGTACTGCCGTCTAAATATTGATAGCTGATGCCCTGTTCGTCCAAGTACTCTTTAAGAATGCTGAGGTGTTTAACAAACTGACTAAACACCAGTGCTTTATGATTGTTATCCAATAACTCTTCTAGAATTTCTCCAAAAGCCTGTAGTTTACTACCGGGAAGAGGGCTATTTTCCATGACTAATCTAGGATGACAACTTGCCAGTCTTAACTTGGTTATTTCTGCCAAAATCTGGATAGGGTTGGTGTGTTTTTCACCTTGCGCATCATTGCTGACGAATTTCTTGATAGCTTTTTGTCGGACTGCTTCATATAAAGCGCGTTCTTCTTTACTTAGAGGAACAGAGTGGGTGATCTCGGTGCGCGGTGGTAGTTCTTGTAATACTTCACTCTTCAGTCTGCGTAGAATAAAGGGTTGGATGATTTTTCGTAAATTAAAACTGGCATTTTTATCTTTGAAGCGTTCAATCGGTGCCATATACATACGAGTGAAATGATCTTGTGTTCCTAATAATCCAGCATTGAGATAACGAAACAAACTCCATAACTCACCCAGATGATTCTCGATAGGCGTACCTGTGGTGATCAATTTGAAGTCGGCCGATATATTCCAAGCGGCCTTGGTACGTTTCGTGCCGATATTTTTAATAGCTTGAGCTTCATCCAGTAAAGCGGTTGTCCAATGAACATCACCTATAAAATCAGCATCCTGAGGGAGTAGGCCATAGCTACAAATAACTAGATCATAGGGCTTTAATGTGGTGAGTATTTCTTGCCGATTTTTGCCACGGTAAAATATCGGTTTAAGCGTGGGTGCAAACTTCTCGGTCTCGCTGAACCAGTTATTACAAACGGATACAGGTGCGATAACTAGTGTTGGACCCTGGCTGGCACGGGTCAGTATTAAGGCTAATGATTGCAGTGTTTTACCTAGCCCCATATCATCCGCCAAACAGGCGCCAACACCCCAATCAGCAAGCCGTGCAAGCCAACGGAAACCTTCTATTTGATAATCACGTAATTCTGCTTGTAAAGTGGCGGGTACATCGTAGTGTTTATCTTGAATATCTTTGAGTTTATTGATGTGCTCTTTCCATTTGCCATCGCCTTCCAGTGCATCCACCTCATCAAGAAAATCTTCCAGAGCTAGGCTGGCCAAACCGCTTATGCGAATGCTTTCATCTTGAATGTCTGCGTAGGCACTCACAGCTTGCAGCTTTTTCTTGAGATTGCGTGATAGGGCAACATATTGCCCATCGCTCATTTTAATAAAGCGGCTCTTATTGCCTTGGCTCAGCTCTAGCAATTGACCCAGGCTCATCACTAGATCGTCGTTGACTTGTACTTCACCTTCTAATTCAAACCATTCGCCTTTTTCATTGACACTCAGGCGCATATTCTTGGCACCTAATGTAGAGTTGACGCGCATAAACTCGCCTTCGGGCCATTCTATAGAAATCTTGTCGCCAAGATCATGTAAACCGGTGAGTGCTTCTAATGCTTCTTCGGCTCCTTGTAGAACAATTTCATCATCCAGGTCTTCCCAATCGGCCAACATTTCTACGTTATCTTGCAGGTCTTGGGCGTGCTGGTTCTCTAGGCCGAGATCGCGTTGTATCTTGGTTTTTATGCCATCAATTTCTATTAACAGATTTTTACGGCCATGACCGGGTGGGTAGATCGGGCCATTGTGATTACCAAAAGGTTGCACCCGTAAGGACAGCCGTAAACCATCTCCATATGGCAACAGATGAACGTGAATCATAGGGTCACTTGCTATTTCATCCGCATTATCGACACCGGCGATATCCGACTGAATATTCATCATCGGTGCCAAGGTGGATAGTGTTTCTCGTAGTTGTGTTTCTGCATCTTTGGGGAGGAGTAGCCCATCACCAATAATATTAACGATTTGTTCATGCTGATCGTTGATTTTATAAACGCGCAGGCGGGTAGGGGTTTCTTTAGCGATGATATAAGTTTGTTCTTCTAACTGGTATTTTTTGATTTCAGGGTAGATGGTGACACGAATTTCATCGCCCTCTTCGGTTACCAGTAGCTCAATATCGCCTTCCATGATTTCAAGAGGGGTAGTACGAGCTTTATCCCAATAAATCCGTGGGTGCTTGATAAGGGCAGACCAGGCACGATCAATATCCAGTTCGTATTCACTAGGGTAGAAACCATAGCTGCGTGCTTCCACAATAGATGTGGTGCAGATGTGTAAATCTTCTTCGCTGAGGAATGGCATTTCATCTTGTTCACGCAGTAAGCGGGTGAGTGAAATACTTCGGCCTTTAGACCAGCTACCACTTTTAGTTTGTTTTTGAACCTTTGGGTGCAAGCTCCATTCGTCTACACCTTCATGTAAAATCCAGATCAGTCGTTCATTGGTTTTTTCTTTGGTTTTGATGGTTGCCAACATATTGAGTGCATTCAATGAACGCTCCCAGCCATGTTGACGGTTGACCAGATTAAAGAGTGTTTTAGTGCCTATTTGTTGATGCAGTTGTTTGGCTTGTTCAGCATATTCTGATCTGCGTTCATCTGTGTTGGGTAAATGACGTGCCAAGGCTTCGGCATATTCAGCTGCAAACCAAAGATAGCCGTTCTGTCTGGCAAGTTTGAAGCTTGCAATAGCTTTATCAAGCCAGCTAGTATCCGTTTTCAGACCCGCCCAATAACTTATCAGTAAGCTAAATAGTAAAATAAAAGAATCATCATGTCCTGTTAGCAAGTTGATTTCTTCTTTCAGTTCGCTATCGTCACCCGAAGTCAGTAAGTCGGCATAGGCGATGAGCAAGTAGTAAATGACAAAACTTTCACTGAGCGCATTGTGTGCAACGGTGGTTTTGGAGACACTATCGGCAGTTCCTGTAGTGAGCAGATTAAGAAAGTGAAAAGTTTCGTAAATATCTCGTTGGAAAACAGTACCTCCTTCTTTTGTTGCTTTTCGAAGTAGGCGAATACTTTTCTCATAGATCTCAATGGCAGTAGTGCTGTCTCCTTGTAAAAGCAGCTTGCATGATGCACTGCCTTGCCATAAGCCTGCATAAAACAGGTGATCTGGTTTTGCCGGAAAGTGCTCATTATCGCCCCTAACCAGACATTGTTCTGCAATTAATGTGTCGAGAATATAGGCTTGTGATGGATCTTTGACGGTATCTTTGCGACGTAACATTTCTTCCCAAAACTCATCTATGTTGTCAAGTCGGAAAGCGGCATAAGAGGTGTAGAAGGGGGCTACAGAGGATATGAATATGTTGTCAGTTAATATCTCTAACTGTTTTCGTTTAGGTGTGACACCCAAAATATCAGGTAAAGGGTTGTAGCCATTTTCTTGTCTAATGTATTGAAACTGAGTGGTAATGTCAGCCAGCAGGGTCTTTAGAGTAAGGTGATCGCCTTGGTATAGATACATGCGTGTATCAGCTACCGCAGCTTCCCAGGATGACCAGACACGTTTTCCAGAGTAAGCTTTCTTAGGAGTAAAGACTGACTGAATGGTCTCTGCTAATGGGTTAAAGTTATTTTCATTCAAAGCAAACAAGGTCACTGCTTCAATGATTTTGTCAGGAAGACTAAAACGATTACTATCGACGATGACCCAGCCCATGTTGGCAAGTTTAATGAGTGCCACTTTAATTGAGCGGTTCGTCCACGGAACCGCTGTTTCCGGGTCGTTAATATTAGCTTTGGCAGCACACTGTGCAAGCGGTGTAGAGGCTATAGGAAGGTAAATAATGGCTAATAATTGAAGCAATTGCTGATTTTCGACAGCAAGTACAGTAAATTCTTCACGATTGAACGCAGTTTTAGGCACAATCTCTGGCACAAGGCTATTTTGTTCAGGCACGATAGTTGGTCACAAATTTGTAATTTCAAACCGTACAGGGTAGTTTCCTCTCTCTATCCCGTCAACCTAAAGCTCACTTGTTATTGTAATTATTTCTATGATCACCTTAAAAGTCCCTAATGAACTGAATAATCGTCGCTTTGATGCGATTGTTGCTGAGCTGTGTCCAGAGTACTCTCGTAGTCAATTGCAAAAATGGATTCGTGCCGGAAGTGTGACAGTCAATGGTAAGCAACTAAAACCTAAAATAAAACTGCATGAGGATGATGAAATTATCGTCATTCCTCAAATGACGGAACAAACTACGGATGAGCCAGAAGATATTCCTCTAGATATTGTTTTTGAGGATGAGCATATTCTGGTTGTTAATAAACAAGCTGGATTAGTGGTGCATCCTGCTGTGGGTAATCGCACGGGAACACTGGTGAATGGATTGCTCTTTCATGATATAGACCTGCAACAGGTGCCAAGAGCAGGGATTGTTCATCGTTTGGATAAAGATACCAGTGGATTAATGGTTGTCGCTAAAACACTGCAAGCGCATAAATCGCTAGTTAATCAACTGCAAGAACGTACCGTTAAACGTGAGTATCTAACCATCGTACACGGTGAAGAAATCTCCGGCGGGACTATTGAAGGCAATATAGGCCGTCATCCGGTTGATCGCAAGCGAATGGCTGTGGTTGATGGTGGTAAACATGCGGTGACCCACTATCGTATAGAACAGCGCTTTAAAGGATACACGTTGCTTCGCGTGCAACTAGAAACAGGTCGCACCCACCAGATACGCGTGCATATGAGCTGGAAACATAAACCTATCATTGGTGATCATGTTTATGGGGGGCGACCAAGAACACCTGCGAAAATTACTGATGAGCTGCGCGAATATCTTCTACATTTCCCCAGACAAGCATTACATGCGACACAACTTGGTCTGCAACATCCGGCAACAGGAGAATGGGTTCAATGGCAACGACCGATGCCAGAAGATATGCAACAACTGGTAGAGTCGCTAGCGGCCTTATGAATGAGATATATTAATCGTCCCGTAAGTATTTTCACTGATGCAGCTCCCTGAGCTTGTCGAAGGGTGCGAGTTGCTTGTACTTTTCAAGATGAAAACCGCAAACCTACAAATTGTGGTTTTTTTACATTGACATCGCTTTTAACCGCCCCTTGCTTTTCCAGCAGCGATAAAAAAACAATCGTTACGTGATATCATTCCTATTGCTTATCAACTAAATTAGCCTCTGTTTTCATTATTCTGCGAAATAATCATTTGCAGTTGCTACGCCCCATGCCGAGATGTCATCTTCAGGAAATACATTTTCTTCGGCATCAATTAATAGTGTTTGTTTGATTCTTTGTGCGCCAAGCTTTTCAAGCAGTGCATCAAGCTCTTTGCCAGCAAGACAAAAATCATCTCCATAGCTACTATCGCCCAATACCGTCATGGCGTAGTGAATTCCAGCTAAAGAGGGACTTTTGGTATAAAGTTTTCTCCACAATGGACGCAAATCGTGAGGCAGCTCTCCTTCACCCGTCGTTGAAGTAATGATTAACAGGAGTTGATCTTGTAAGTTATCTTGTAGGTTATCTCGTAGATTATCTCGTAGATTAAGAATATCGTTCAATTTTGGATTTGAGTTCACATCAACGCTATAGCTCAGGGCTTCAAGCGCATCTGCCAGGATGGTTCCGGCATGTTCAGTCACTCCATCAACCGAGCCAATAAATAGTTTTATATCTTTCATAATTCACACGAATATTTTCTTTATTTGTATTATCCTAAAAAACTCAGTTGAAACTACTGCGAATGTCTATAGCACTGAATCTAAAGGTTTCTAGTCATTCTCGCTACGTTTCAACTGAGTTTTTTAGGATAATCTGGAATCCGACGATTATAGCATTTACGATGTTCGTTTCTCAAAGTCATTATACGGGATTTAATAGAACACTTTGCTTCTTCATGTGTGCCTCTCTACACGCTATAATCATTTCTTATTTATTACAAAATCATTGAGGACAATATCTTGGCATCGAATAAAGGAAGAGCCTACTTCACTCTCTCGGGTTATAACTTCAACCCTGATGAGGTTACCCGTCTGCTTGGGATTGAACCCACGTCCGTTAATAATGCGGGCGCACGTGCCCATGTGGCTAGCCCAGTGATTAGTTCATGGGAGTTATCAACCGATACCGACACTGATGATATAGATGTATTTAAACTAACCAGCGATATCATCAAACAATTAGAGCCAGTCGAAGAAAAAATTCTGCAACTAATCGAAAGCTACAATTTGTCACCAAGAATGGGGGTAGTTCTGCTATTGTCAGTCGATAAAGATGAAATAAGCCCAGAGGTGGGCTTCGGTGCTAGAGCCATTCGTTTTCTTGCAGATATTGGTGCGTTTATTAATATTGAGTATGAACTTTCTGAACGCATCTGATATTAGCGGTTCAATCCTCTATTAAAGACGTTTGGGTGTGAGCCTTCAGAGACTGTGCAAGTATTCTGGGGCGAAAGAAAAAAGTGGGATATTTTCCCTCATTTTAATTTGTTCCACGAATACTTGCACAGTCTCTTCAGGCTCGCCTGTGGTGTTATCAACTCCGAGGCTCATTTCCAAATAGAGACCTCGTCTAGGCTGTTGAAATACACGGCTTTTTGAAAGCCAAAGCACCTTGGTTTTTGGATGGTTGTAGGGTCGAATTCATTCGACACGTATACATATCAGGCATCACTGGTCGAATAAATTCTACCCTACAAGGCTGATCCAAAAAATAAGCTTGTAATAATTAGCCGAAACAAGCTTATTTCGACAGCCTAGACCTCGTCTCGACATAGAGAAGGCGAGTGTTTGCTAGAGGTTTCCCCGGGGGGAGTATTGAAGCAGGTCTTTTAGCTTTTCTCATTCTCGCCAAGCGTTTCCACCAGTGCCAGCGCTTTTTCTTGTTGCTCCTCACAGTGTTTAAGACAATGAGGGTGGCAGGCGATGTTGAATACTCCAAGGATCAATACAAATTCTTCAGCAGCCTGTTCTGCTATAGCGGCATCTTTCGTGAGCTCAGCTAGTGTGGTTCGTGCCGTGCTTCGGTTAGCCATTATCATCGTTGCTAGGTGAATAGGCAGCAGCTGCTCCACCCATATTCTTAGTGCTTTTTCATAGGCTCTTATTGCCTCTTCCATGCGTTCAGCATTTTCTTCTCGTGCCGCGAGATCATGCAGTACAGCACCACGATTGTTCTGACTGATTGCCCAGTCTATAGGCTCTCTTTCAATATCTCGTTCAGCAAGAGCATTTTTATAGGCTACCACAGACTTTTGAAAGGTACGGTTTCCTTGCATTAATTTCCCATGAGCATGGAAGGCAACTCCGAGATTATGCATGCTAGACGCCCACTCCTGTGGAGCTTGAATATGAGTCCATACTCGTAGGATGTTGGTATAGCTGTCAACAGCCAATTTTAGTAGTTTTGTGTTGCTCTCGTGCTGACCAAGATCTAGCAGTACGGCAGCCAGACTGTTTTGAGTGGAGGCCCAGCTTTCGGGTGTGTTTTCTTCTGTACGCTCTTCAAGGGCATGTTCGAATGCCTGAATGGCTTTCTCTGACAATCCAGTATCGCCTTGTTGTTGACCAAGCGTAGCCAGTACCTGTCCAAGACTATCTTGGGTGGTAGCCCAATCCAGTGGAGCTTGCTTACGTAGTTTTTCAGTCAGTGCGCTTTCAAAAGCTTGTTGCACACTTTCCAATAGCTTCGTTTTATACTTACGCTGTTCAAAATTACCGCGTGTATTGCGAAGATTGTCGTGGATAACGACTTCTTGATTAGCTTCATCAAGACTTTTATTTTGTGAAGCAAGTTCTGGGAATTGTGTCTTATAATGCTCAATCACCCGTTCCAGCACGTTACTGTTTGGATATAAAATATAATTATTTGAGAATTTCATTGATATCCGGGTCTGCTCCGACCGCTCCACCTGCTTCAATTTCTTCATCGCTTGCATCTCGCACTGTCAGTATTTCGAGTTTAAAAATAGCCTCCCTACCAGATAGTGGATTATTGCCATCAACTGTTAATGTCTTATCATCAAATCGGGTAACTATGAAGTTTTTAGGTTGACCTTTTTCATTTTCCATTACAATCGTGGTGCCAACTTCATGGTACTCTTCAGGGACATTTTCTATCTTATCGGTGAATACCAATGATTCATCTCTGGGGCCGTACAAAGTATTACAATCGATAGGAACCTCAATAATATCGCCTACAGAACTACCTTCTAGTACTTGGGATATTTCAGGGGCTAATATATCATTAGCTCCATGAACATAGGCGATAGGGTATTCAATATTAACGAGAGTGCCGCCGTTTTTACTATCAACAACCTCATATTTAAGCTCAACAAATTTACTAGCTTGAATCGTGTCTTTCATTCTAAACTCACAATCTAATAGTGGGAATGAATCATGGTGAAGTTCTTAGGTGCTTTGACACAAAGAACTTACCAATCCTGCTTGCCTTCTTGCTTCTGGTCGAATGATCTCAAGTCGTTGCCTAGAATGACTAAGCAACGACTTGAGATCATTCAACCAGAAACAAAAAATTCAGCGCAATCTTGGTAAGTTCTTTACGTCAAATCAACTTATTCCCATGCACATTCTTAAAATATGGAAACACTGAATATTTTAACTTGATCGTCATCATATCCAAGTACCATTCTACCTAGCCACTCACCTTCTTCTTTCTTGTGTTTTTGCTTGAAAAGAACAGTCACATGCTCTCCTCGACGAATAGTGCCAAGAACTTCATAGTCTTTGGAAAGATTCTGTGCAAGATGACTACGGGCAAACTGTTTGCCTATTTCCATTTCATTAGCACCTTCACGCAGGGTACGCGAAAAGTTTTTAATAAACATCAGGTAGTTTTTATTATTGGAATACTTAATAAGATCACTCCACCAAGGCTTGGCTATCTCAAAAAGTTCTTCATCGGTTTTTTCAATAATGTTCATGGGTTGTTCTCCAAGATCCGACGTTACAGCATTACTGAAATCAGTTATAGATATTCACAAATGCTTAAAAATAAAAAAGACCAATAAATTTGGTCTTATTTTTATTGATATGGCGCCTCAACTTGAATCAAGGCGCCAATCTTCAACGTATAATCAAATTACTTGATTAATCAGTTGTCATCTTTTTCATCAATTAAATGATAAAGCGGTGCTTTTTCCATTGTGTATTCGCCACTTTCGCGATTACGATGGGAAACAGTCAACACATGCCAGTTTTTATCGTCAAGTTTCATCTTGTCACCACGATAATAATAACCAGGCCAACGCGTCTCATCACGGAACAGTGTATGTTGAAGAACTGCCTCAGATGTTAGGATACGATGCTTAAGTTCCCATGCACGTAGTAGCTCATGGATGTCTTCTGCAGCCATACCGTTTTCCCAGTCTTCAGCTAGCAGAGCCATCTTTTTAAGACCGATTTTCAGTAAGTTATCGTTAGTCATGTAACTAACAGTAACACCACCACAATACTCATCCATCATCTTCTGTAAGCGATCCAGACCTTGTCTTGGATTGATATAGAATGGGTTAACTGAACCAGCAGTGATGTGGTTACGGTAAACTCTATATGTTTCCATTGGCTTATAAATATCTGTTTTACGCTTCTCAACCTGAGCATCAGATACGGTAATGCCATCTGCCTTGCCATCATTTATATATTGAATGGCGGCTTTAGCGGCTAAACGACCTTCTGTAAACGAACCAGATGAGAACGCGTGTGGTGTACCACCCACTGCGTCACCACAACCAAACAGACCTTGTACAGTGGTCATGCGGTTATAACCCCAGAAGTATTCGTCAGGAGAAATATCCTCAGGGCCAGAACACCATGCACCACAACCTGTAGCGTGAGAACCCATTACATAAGGCTCTGATGTGGTTAATTCTGGATTCTCGTACTTAGGATCAACATCTGTTGCCGCCCAAAGTACTGCCTGACCTACTGTCATACCCAAGAAGTTGTGCCATCCGATTTCTTCAAGATGTGGATCCTGGAATGCTTCAGTAGTTACCATGTAAATAGGGCCACGACCTGCATTTACTTCATTGATGAAAGCATGGTTACGTAAACATGTTGGGATCGGTTTATGAGATAAATGCTGTCCTTCTGTATCAAGATATTCCTTACCTACCATTTTTGATAGAGCAGGGAACCATTTTGATTCATATTCTTCACCTTCAGCATTTTGAGTATAAGTCTTCAGATGTAAGAAGTAGGCGCCAACTGGGCCATATCCATCTTTAAAGCGACAAAGAACAATTTTGTTCTCCATTTGAGTCATCTTTGCGCCTGCTTCAATCATTAAGCCGTAAGCAGAACCTGATGACCATGGTGCGTACCAAACACGACCCGCGCCTTCACCTACTGAACGTGGCTTGTAGATATTTGATGCGCCACCAGCGCCCACTACTACTGTCTTTGATTTGAATACGTGATAGTTACCAGTACGTACGTTGAAACCAACAGCACCACCAATACGGTTTTCTGTCGAGTCATCCATAAGCAAATGTGTAACACAGATACGGTTATAGACTTTATCTGCTGATTTCTTGGCTGCTTCAGCAACCATAGGCTTATAAGATTCACCGTGAATCATGATCTGCCATCTGCCTTCACGTAGATAATTACCCGTTTCCTTGTCTTTCATAATTGGCATACCCCAGTCTTCAAACTGGTGAACAGCTGAATCCACATGGCGCGCCATATCAAATAACAAATCTTCACGAACCATGCCCATCAAATCCATACGAGCATAACGCACATGATCTTCCGGGTTGTTTTCACCGAAACGAGTACCCATGTAACAGTTAATCGCATATAGACCCTGTGCTACCGCACCAGAACGATCAATGTTTGCCTTTTCAGCAACAATGATTTTCTTGTCCTTGCCCCAGTATCTAGCTTCCCATGCCGCGCCTGTACCACCTAAGCCAGCACCTACGACAAGTACATCAATGTTATCTTCAACAATTGTTTTGTATGACATCAGTAGTACACTCCTTCTTTCATTACTAGACTATTGGAGTCCAAAGTATGCAAACCACCATCATCAAGGCGGATATACTTGGGTTCGTTGTAAAGTAAGTTGCTATCACGCATTTCATCACTTGGAGCCGTAGCTGTATTAAGGTCTGGAATACCAGTACCCCATGGTATGGTAGTAATGGGTGCGATTAATTCAAAGTCCTTTGTACCGTTACGGAAGATGATTCTCCAGGCGATAACACCTTTTTCTTCATCTCTGCGTACACGAACTGAACTTCCTAGCGGTGTAAAATCTGCGTAACCGCGCACATCAATAGCATTGTGTGGGCAGGCCTTAACACAGGAGTAACATTCCCAACACATATCGGGTTCTATGTTGTAGGCGCGGCGTATATCTTTATCGATATGCATGATGTCAGATGGACAGATATCGACACATTCTCCACAACCGTCACAACGGGTCATATGTACATAAGTAGGCATAATAAATCCTCTATAATGAATTCTTTAAAAAATTAATATTAATAATGACTGGCTGGTTCGCGTCTGATACCAGGCCCCATGTCGGGAGGTGTTTCTCCCATGTAAGTAGGGATGTCAGGAAATCTTTCCTTGGTTTCTGCAGAAGTCAAATCTGGGATATCAGGAAGTCCTTCACGAGATCCGTCTGCCCAAACGATTTTCTTCTGATAAGCAGCCACTGGCTTGAAGAACATATGTGCGAACTTTGACCATAATACGCCGCCAAACAAGAATACGGTTGATACAATAAACAACACAAAGAACAACCAGCCTAAACCAGAGCCTTTAGTTGCAGACCAAAGTAGTGCGAAAGTACATGTTGCAAGTAATGAAAGAATGAACATATCTGCACGAGGTGCGATTTTATACCATTTCTTACCTTCTGCTGCAACATCAACACGGATAGCGAACCAGAACCAGTAACCGCCAACACAAAGCATAAGCGCACCAATGTGCCATAACAGTGGCCAGATGACAGGTGTGCTATCACCAACGCTTGAATAACCGAAAATCATAATAGCGGAAGTAACGACAAACAGGATAAATCCATACATCGTTAGAAGGTGGGAAAGCCGACGTTTCTGATTAGAAAACTCAGAAGAGGTTAACACTTCACTGGTTATTGTTTTAATAGCAAATGAGGTTTTTTCACTACTAGTGACAGTTCGGGTTGCAGTCTTCTTTGCTCTCTCAGCATTCTCGAAGAAGTACTTAGCGCTCTTTTTATGGAGCATATCTAGTATCGTGCCACCCACTACTAGAAGAACCATTAAGACGACAAAGGCTTGCATTACACCCGACGGTATAACAGCTGCAAGCTCTGTGAAGGGATTGGTTGTTAACATTGCATTTCCTCCTGAGGAATCGTTGCTTAAAATTAAATTGTTTATAAAATTTACATGTTTGCACATTACTTGCACAAAAAACGGCTAACTAATATAGCTAATAGTATTAGCTTTATTTTAAAGTCTGTTGCTTTTTGATGTGTATTGTACTGGTTATGTAATAAAATCAGATACTAAGAACCGATGAGTATTGCTAATTCAAATAAACTCTATTTATAAATAGGAATTATTATCATCACTAACAATAAGCATTATGATGTCTAGCTACAATCAATGTGGCGCGGAGTATAATACAAATATCATTACCATTGCTAATTTTTCATTATCAAATGAACATATAATTTATATTTGCTTATAAAATTTATTTATAATAGTGATATGCGCAAGTGTTAATCCTGTGCCTACTCTTTAAATACTTTACGGAGTTACCTCTATGGCAGTAGTGCGTTATTGGATGTTGGCTGGCTTTTTTTCATCAATATGTACTTGATATCAGAACCATAATTATTCAGATAATTGAGGTTGTGTGGTTTTCTGATGGGTACTAAATAAAAGCATTATGTGATTATTAGTGCAGTTATAACTGCTCTTTTATCAATCTATGTCGATGGAGTATTGGTGCAAACTCCAGTATGAAAAGCACTAGGAGTGCTGTCCGAGAATAGCGAAGCTACTACAATTCATCCTGATACATGCCTATTTTCCGATCAAATTCGTTAAAGAGCTACGGCTATTCGCCTTATTTGATCGAAAAATAATCACATATCAGGATGAATTTCGCTACGCTTCCTATTCTCGGACAGACTTCTAGAGTGTAGGTTTTTTCTTTTACCATTTCTACCACCTCTCCGTTTCGAACACATTATGATCCCAGTAATTGCTAAAAAAAACATCAAAAGCAGGATTTCATTGATCCTACGTCAAATCAAATAAGAACTTTCTTTTTATCGCTTTTTTCGTTATAACGAGCTTGATCTGTTTGTTAAATAGATTCCTGTCGACGCACCAGGTAAAAAACATCGAGAGCATTAGCTCTCAAAGAAGGAAATATGAAAGCCCTAGTAGTTTGTTCTGGCGGTCTTGATTCGGTCACCTTAGCTTATAAGGTGGCGAATGAAAATACGTTAGCTTCACTGTTGTCGTTTAACTACGGCCAACGCCACTTGAAAGAACTTGATTTCGCACGTCTATGTGCTGATCAATTAGATGTTGAGCATACAGTGATTGATTTGAGCCAGGTCGGCAAACATCTCACCTCCGCGCTTACTCCCTCTAGCACTAGCCCATCTGCTGATAATATTGCAGTTCCTGAAGGGCATTACGCCGAATCCAGTATGAAAACCACAGTTGTCCCTAATCGTAATGCGATTATGATGACAATAGCATTTGGTCTGGCGGCTTCTCAACAAGCTGATACCGTCGCTATGGCGGTTCATGGAGGGGATCATTTTATCTATCCCGATTGTCGTCCCGACTTTATTGAATCTTTCTCCCGGATGCAGGCTCTTGCCTTAGAAGATGTTGCAGAGGTTTCACTCTACACACCTTTTTTGTATAAAGACAAAACAGAAATTGTTCGTGAAGCAGTCAAACTACAGATACCCGTTGCTGATACTTGGTCTTGTTATCAAGGGCTGGAACAGCATTGTGGGCGCTGTGGAACTTGTGTTGAACGTCGCGAAGCCTTCCATCTGGCAAATGAAACAGACCCCACCGACTATAAAGATACTACTTTCTGGCAGTCAGTCACTTAAGCGGAACTATATTTCATAATTATGTATACCATTAGCAAGCAATTTCATTTCAGTGCCTCTCATCAACTGCTTAACCTACCAGAAGATCATCCATGTGCACGAATGCACGGACATAACTATATTGTAGAAATTGAGTTGCAAGCAGAGACTCTCAATGAGTACGGTTTTGTACGTGATTACACAGACCTTGATGCTTTAAAAGACTATCTCGACACCACACTGGATCATCGTCATCTAAATGATGTGTTAGGGCATGATGACACCACGGCCGAGAATCTCGCCAAAACTATCTATGATTGGGCTAAGCCACAATGGTCAGAAGTTACCTCAGTACGTGTAAGTGAAACACCAAAGACCTGGGCAGCATACAAGCCATGAATACTGCTTCTATAATTAAACCGATCTCAGCTAAACTGATCTCAACTAGACCAGCCTCGGATGTCGCGCAGCTAACAGATAACCTTATCAGTATCTCTGAAATATTTGGCCCAACCATTCAAGGTGAAGGTGCGTTAATAGGCACGCCGACTGTATTTGTAAGAACAGGTGGATGTGACTACCGTTGTAAGTGGTGTGATACTGGATATGCAGTACTTCCGAAATTCGAGAATCAATGGCGGTTGATGGATGCGGAGGCCATTTTTAAACAAATAGAAATCCTTAGTAAAGGACACCCTCTGTGGGTAACGCTTTCAGGTGGAAATCCAGCAATACAAAACTTTGAGGCATTAATTAAACTAGGGCAGGGCAAGGGTTACCAATTCTCAATGGAAACACAAGGGAGTATCGCCAAACCCTGGTTCTCGCTACTTGATCAGCTTACCTTAAGCCCAAAGCCACCCTCGACAGGTATGAGTTTTAAAAAGAAAGGATTGGAGCGTTGTCTGCAAGCCAGTCAGGTTTATAAAAACAATCGGGTGGATGTTTCATTGAAGTTTGTTGTTGCCGATCAGGAAGACCTACTATGGGCTAAACGTATTGCAGATCAATATCCACAGATATCCTGTTTTGTACAACCTTGCAATACGCAAGCATCGCTGGATGAAACGCCATCAACTGGAAACGCTTTAAGTGAACATAGCGAGTCACAAAGTCAGCTACTATGGCTGATTGAAGAGGTACAAACACTCAACTGGAATAAAGTACGAGTACTTCCTCAATTACATAGATGGTTATGGGGCGACAAACCGGGCGTATAAACAATTACTCAACCGTCACAGACTTCGCCAAATTCCGAGGCTTATCCACATCCGTACCTTTA
>CAZDMX010000004.1:0-3235 GCA_964506085.1 uncultured Thiothrix sp.
ATATTTCTACCTGTTCCTATTCCCGCTAAATACTTTATACCTACCCTTATTTCTCTGGATGTTTTCTTTGGCTTTACTGGAATCTCATTCTTCGGTATGAATATTGCCCATTTTGCACATGTCGGCGGTGCATTAGTGGGCTTATTATTGATGATGTCCTGGCGAAAAAGGCTGATACCCTAGTACATCAACTAGTTGATAATGCCTGTTTAATGAAAGCTACTGTGTAGGTTGGTGCTGAGCTTGCGAGCCCAACAAGTGCATCGCGTTGGGCTTCGTACCTCAGCGCCAACCTACGGTATCTTGACGTGCGTTAATCACAACAAGCCATCATCAGCACAACCACTACCTTCCGCGTCTTTATCTTTCATGATGATCTCCGTGTTTTTGTATTGACCCAGCAAACATACTATCTTATTGTTTTTCTTGCCTCCCCTTTGATAGTTGTGGAATTTTTTTATATTGCACTATTATCATTATGGAGTTAATTGTGGAGTTAGATACTAGGAGCCTGTCCCATGAAAACATTTATTACCCTTATCTTATTGCTAAGCTTCCAGCAGAGTATCGCCAAGGCCACACCACCTGTTAGCCACTCGCATGGCAGCAGAACCCATAGCCATCCTTTGCCGACACAGGGATTGGCTCATCAGCATGGTTCGAGTGCTTCAGGTGTCGCTGTTAATTACAAAAAAAGCCATCAACCAAAGCCAGTTGTTAGTTCGAAGCAAGGAATGAATCAGGGCATCACGAACTGCCAACAAGGCGATGCCGATTGCAATGTTTGTGCTTCCAATGTCCAACAACAATTTCAACAAGCCGAAGCAGGCCAGTTAAGCTGGCAAACCAAGCCTTGGCGATTTACATGGCCGCAAAGCTATCCTCCCTCTAACAAACGTCCGCTGGATATCTTTGATGGCGAGCCCGCTTTTGCTCTAGGCATCCCTGATACACATGTGCAGGGTTTTGTACGCACGAACTCCTCACGTTTCCCTTATGCTGGCAGCCATAGCCATAAGACTCAGGGTGGGGTTTTTGTGATAACTCAACATGATGATGGGAAAAAACATCTGGCGTCACTGCATCCCAGTAAAACCAAACACCCTAGCGGAGTTCATATTCTAGGCAAGTATCTGGTCTATGGAGAGAACAATATATTAATGTTTAAAGACCTGAACAGTCAGCTACAACAACACAATATCGAGCTCCCCATGCCGGGACCCAAAGCCAATTTTGGAGGTGGACTGGGATTGATTAAACTATCAAACAATAAACACCTGCTTATAACAAGCGGCCCCGGAGGACAAAACCATTTACCACGCTTTCATCGTTTCTATCAATTAGAGAGTCTTAATGGACAACCTGCACGCCTTACTTTTATTAATCAGATACCCGCTATTAACCCTACTCAATGGCCACGTAGTTTTGCCTTCTCGGAAAACTTAACCGCGATAACAGAATGTGGAACCGGTGATATCTACACCATTCACACCAGTGGTGATGAGAAAGGAATCAGTGCGATTAATGGCAACGGCTATTGGCGTCTTTCAAAACTTGAACTCCAGCAAGGTGCGCTAACACTCAAACCTCTGCGTGGATTTTCAAGCCAGCAAAATATGTTGACCTGTGCTATTCGTGCCGCAGCTACCGCCTATGTTACTCCTCAGCACCAATTGGAATTTTATTGTCACGGCTACGCAAAAGACCCTGATGGCACAACATTAAATGTATTAGGCCAATCAAGTCGTGGCGCAGACAAGTTTTATTTTAAAGCAGGAGTGCTTCCATCACTCTAGTTGCTGATAGTTGCGCTGATAGTTGCGTTGACAATTGTGTTGATAGCCATACTGAAACGAGCTATACAATTACCCATCGCTTTGTGTTTTTAGAAGCCTTACAATTCCTGCTATGACAAACACCGAAAAGCCTAACAAACTCCACTTCATAAAAACGGTATGTTCTGGCTCGTCCAGTCATAACGGAATCTTTTGTTATTTCTATTTCCTTGGCAAAGCGATCATTCGTGATTTAAGTGAAGGGCAGTTAAACCTGCGCGCAATGGGTCTGGTCTATACTACTTTGCTTTCACTGGTTCCCTTGTTAGCCCTCAGTTTTTCAATTTTAAAAGGCTTTGGTATTCACCAAAAGATGGAACCTGTGCTACTCCAGCTTCTCGCTCCCTTAGGTGAAAAAGGTACTGAAATCACCGAACAAATTTTTTCCTTTGTAAATAATATTAACATTGGTGTATTAGGCACAACGGGTTTACTGGTACTACTGTATACCGTTATTTCATTAATGAAAAAAATCGAAGAGGCTTTTAACTATACCTGGCGTGTACAAACCACCCGAAACCTTGCTCATCGTTTTAGTCATTACTTCAGCATACTGCTGATTGGCCCTATTCTCATCTTCTCGGCACTTGGATTGTGGGCGGCATTTCTTGATACTTCATTGATGCATTCAGTCACTGAATCTTTCGGAGTGATCGCCACAATACTCAGCAACTATCTTCCTAAGATTCTTATTGTTTCAGCCTTTGGACTTGTTTATTTGTTAATCCCCAATACCAAGGTAAGTTTCAAAGCCGCATTAGGGGGTGCAATTGTTGCGGGTTTATTATGGCAAGCAGGAAGCATGGGGTTTGCTACCTTCGTCAGCAATTCAAGCAAGCAAACAGCTATCTATTCTGCCTTCGCCAGTATGATGTTTTTTATGATCTGGATGTATCTAAGCTGGCTGTTTTTACTTATTGGCGCGAGTATTGCGTACTACCTGCAACATCCCCAGTCGGTACACTTTCCAGCTAAATCACTTCAACTTAGCCCTCAATTGGAACAAACGCTCGCCGTGGCCATCATGCAACAGGCTTATCGACAGTCAATCGCACGTAAATTGCCCTTTACTAATGAAGATTTCGCACAGCACCTTTTTATTCACAAGCCCTTGATCAATAAAGTGTTACAACTGCTAACCGAACATCATATATTAATCATGGGTGACACAAACCCGCCACGATATTCACCCTACATTCCGCACACTGAACTCGCCTTAAAAGACATACAAAAAGCCATTAATACGGGAGTTCACCAACAGATAAAAAGCACAAATCGCGCCTACAAAACTAATAACGATTTAAAAGCACTTGATCAACACATCACAGCAGCAACCGCTACCACCCTTATCAACGATATTGATCATTATCAACCAAAAATCATCCCAAAGTCAGCCCAAA
>CAZDMX010000004.1:3335-17381 GCA_964506085.1 uncultured Thiothrix sp.
ATAGAGAACGCCCAATGACATCATTCAAGCAAACCCTGTTATTCCGTCATGCCTGTAAAGCTTTTGACACCGAGAAAAAGATAAATCCAGAAGATTTCAATGAGATACTCGAATTTGGCAGACTCTCGCCTTCCTCCTTCGGGATGGAACAATGGCGCTTTGTTATCGTGGAAACCCCCACACTTAGAGAACAACTGCGTGAAGCCTGTTGGGGACAACCACAAATCACCGAGAGTAGCCATGTGCTGGTCATACTGGCTAAAACTGCTACTGTTGATCCAGTCACGGACTACGTGAAAGAAATGTTTAAGCGCCGTGAGCTTCCCGAAGACATGTATGAAGGCTATCTGGAAAAATATGCCAGTTATTTTGAGACCGAAGTAAAACCCTATATGAATACCTTTGCATGGAGTTCAAAGCAATGCTACATCGCTTTGGCTAATATGATGACAGGAGCCGCCTCAATGGGAATTGACTCCTGTCCTATAGAAGGCTTTTCCAGAGCAGCGGTTGATAGCTTGCTGGATGTTGATAGCAAAGAATATCAAACCGCTGTACTGGTTACTTTTGGCTACCGGGTAAACGAACCACCACAACATTTCCGTCAAGATTTGGATGAGCTGATTGAGTATCGTTGATCAACTTGAGTGATGGCCTGCAAACCACTCAGCATTTATGTACTATATAATAGGTACTATGGAAACTAACCGCCCCACCTTTTACTTTGCTAGCCCCGAGGAAGCTGAGAGTGCTTTTTACTCTGCTTTTGAAATGGGTGATTTGCAGTTGATGAATGCGGTATTAGCTAAAAGCGAAGGTTGTTGCATTCATCCTGGGGCGCTGCCTGTTATAGGTCATGAATCTATTCTTGAGAGCTGGAAACAGGTTTTTTCTAATGTTATTTCCCCGGTGATTCGTATTGAAACGATAAGCCGTAAGGAGTCTGATGAGTTTGCTGTCTATGTGGTTGCTGAAAATTTCGCTACCAGTCATCAACCTGATGCGGCTACCTCATTGGTATTAGCGACCAATGTGTTTATCCAGCAGGATAATGGGTGGCGGCTGTTGTCGCATCATGCCTCTTCTGTTAAAGAAGTAATCCAGGAGCAGAATCTCATGCATGATGCACCGACTACCTTGCAATAAATATCGGGTGAGGAGACGGTGTCGAAAAAGCCATGATGGTAGGTTGTGGGTGACGAAGGAACCCCAACAAACAGCGTTACGTTGGGGTTCGTGCCTCACCCACAACCTACATAATCTACTTTTACACACCCTACGAGGTTAAGGGAGCAGAATGACTTTTTCACCCAACCCTATTTGAGATGATCCAGACTTAATGTTGAAACCTAAAGTTAGTATTGTTATACCTGTCTACAATGTATCTCGGTATCTAGAGAAATGCTTGAACAGTGTCACCCAGCAGACCTTATCAGAGATTGAGATTATCATTGTTAATGACTGTTCGCCTGATCCTCTTGATGAGGTGATATGTCAAAACTTTGCCGACAGGGATGAACGAATTGTTTATGTGAAACATGGTGAAAACCTTGGTCTTGGAGCTGCTAGAAATACAGGCATCAACTTAGCAACGACCCATTATATTGGGTTTGTTGACTCCGATGATTATGTTCATCCAGAGTTATTTGAAATTACCTATCGTGAGGCTACAGAGAATAATAGAGATATCGTTGTTTTCGGTTTTGATTGGGTAAACGAAGATAACGAGCAAATGGAAACCTTTATCTTTCAGGGGAATACTAATGGCGATTTATTAAAAAACTATCTAGACTACAAAAATAGCATGGATTCAGGTGTTTGTAATAAGTTATGGAAAAAATCTTTGTTTCTCGACAATAATATTAAATTTCCTACTCAGGTTTTTTTTGAGGATGAAATGACAACTCCACGATTACTTTACTTTGCAAACAATATTACGTTCCTGAAGCAAAGTCTTTATTATTATCTTCAAAGAGACCAATCGATCATGCATTCTTTTTCCAAAAAACATATTAATGATTTATTGACGACTTATGTTTGTTTGTTTGAGTTTGTTACCTCAGTTAACAAGCTTGATAGATACCAGAAGTCTCTTGATAACCGGCTCTGGTCGATGATTCGATACCACCTTAAAATGGGTTTATCCAAGTCTAATCATGATGAAAAAACTAAGCTTCTTGCTTATCTTGCTGACAAGGTTCATTCGGAAAACATCCCACATGCACAATGTTATTTCCCTCACCGATACTATTAATGAGTAGTGGGTTGAACCTAAAAAACGCTGTTGAATCTGTTGTTTATAATCAGCTAAACGTTATGTTCCACACCCTTCGACAAGCTCAGGATGTTCGTTTCAAGCTTTGTCCGAGCATCCTGAGCTTTGTCGAAGGGTGCGGCGATAAAAGCAAATAATCACAGGTTTAACCTAAAGAATGCAAAAATATTCGGAATAGTTGGTATTTCTTAGCGACTATTTGCACAGTGCTTCCACAGTCTAGGCCATATCCGCAAGCCGTTTGCATAGGCTTTTAATTCCCGTTGTGCCCATTTTATTTGCTCTTCTTCCGTGTCACCCACTGCATCTTCTATGGAGGGCAATTGGTTCTTATCTAAATGGCCCAGGTCATTCTTAATCATGCGTTCAATGATTTCCTTCTGATCAACTTCATCCTCTGAAAGAGCATCTATCTGTTGGTAAAACTGATTGATTAATGAAGTTGTGTAACTTAACCAGCCTGATTGAAGCTGCTCTTTAAACTGCTTTTCAGACAAATGTGCTACTTTTAGAAGTGCACTAGATATTAACTCTACTCTCAGATGGTTTGTCGCAGAGGCCGGTATATTCAAGTTAGATGTGATGTCTACTATTAACGTCGGTAACTGCAAGGGTGGTGGTTCATTTAAGGTGCTGTCCAGCCAGTATTTAGGTTGTCGAAAGTGAGCTAAAGCCCACGGGAACCCTAGATGTACTGAATCTGGATACACAGCACTCGCCATAGCACACAAAAGGGTATCTTCTCCTCTGCAGATGGTTATTGTAGGTGCTAGAAATTGGGTATTGTTTATGCCTGCTGGCGTACTGCTACTTTTTTTGATGACCGATGTTTGGGCAAGCGAATCCCAACAATAGCCTCCTTGTAGTAATGCTTGAAAACTCTCTGCATATTTCCAGGGTGCTGCCTTTCCGGTATATGTATGGGCATAAATAAAACGACCATTGCGCTTCCCGGGTGTTCCAAACCAGCCATTTCCTGTGGTGATAATTATCGACTCTGATTGAAAACAGCCGAGTTCCTGATGTCTTATTCCACGCAAGCTTTTCGAGCTAAACTGCTTGTTTTGTAAATTGTTTAGATATCCAGATAGTGTTAACCCCAGTGATTGTTTATGTGCTTGTAGAGGATCTGTATCAAGTGCAGTTCCTGATGTTTCAACCTGCTTTGTCGTTTCGTAACCATCGAAAACATTATTCACTCTATTCCCAAGCTGGATGGTTTTTTCAGTGCTTTGTTGATGGATTCGTACTTTATCCAGAATAAAGTCATCATCAAAATTCAAATAACGTTTACCCGCAAAAAAAAGCAAGGCAAGGTTCGTCATTCTCCCAGCCGAAAAGGTTATCTTGTCTTGTGGTAGCAACAACCAGCGAATTTCCTTTTCATCAGCGGGAAATGTTTGAATCAATGCATCTACAAATTTTCTCTGCCACTCCAGACCATGATAGCAAACATCAATTTCACTGGATGCCTTTTCAATAATCTGTTGATTTTCACGTTGAGCCTGATGTGTTGATGAATCATCAAACACATACACCTTTTCTGCGGCTCCGAATTTATTTTTTCTGCTAATTTGACTCGCTAATATCCGCTTAAGATAGTCCGGGCTTTCACAGGTTCTTATGCAGATACCCGCTATCTCAGCGGGGTTGCTTTGGGCAGGTTCGATGAGCTTTTTTACTGCCACCTTGGCTGATTCAAGTATTCCATGCTGATAAAGGATGTCCATATTCTGTTGAAATTCTTCTTTACTGATATGCATACTTTTAGAGCACGCCGCATAGTGTTCAGCATAGGTAGCAAATACATCAATCTCGTGCAAGATATGACATGAGGTTTGATCTAACTGAATCCTAGCGTTTGATTGTTTAGCGACGAACAAATATTTCTGATTATCAGCCAGTTCATAGAATGTGCCTTCAATTCTGCAAAAGAGCTCATCGTTGCTACCCAACACTTTATTATTTGGAATAATATTTGCTGGTGATGGTGCTGGATTGCTCTGGGTTGTCACTTGTTGACTGGCAAGACCGCCATGACAACTTTTAAAGCGTTTTCCTGACCCACAGGGGCAAGGGGCATTTCTACGCACACCTTGGTAAAGCTGGTTTTGGTTTTCGCTGTTCACTACCCTTCTACTCCCTTCCTTCTACCACTTTTCGCTCCGTCACCGTTTCTCTACAATGCGACCAAATAACACCCCAATCGCTCAAACCCTGTGAAAATGGTTGCATTAGACCCGCAACATCGTTTTGTACGCTATGCACTTTTTCAGGTAATCCTTTCATTTCATTAAGATGAAAATCATGCATTCTTTCACATCCCTTTTGGAATCTGGGATATCTGTCTGTTTGCTGTCCATTTTTTTTAATTTGCTTGATTCTGTAAGCATGGTGTTTATATAACTCGTCATTAACGAAAGAAGTTATTTCGCTCTCCGATATATGACTTAAAAACATAGAAAGGTATTCAAGCCGATCCTCAACACTTGTATACGGACAGTTATCTTCAAGGCTATCCAGTAAGCCGATATAAAAAGAGGTGCTGTTAAAGTCTGGCTCTTGCTGTTGACCAAAAGGCTTCCATTGACGTTTAGGTTCGGGTAGGTGAGGTAACCCCCAGCCAAACTGGTAGGTTGTCGCATCTCTGTAGAGGAAACGAATGGTAGCTCCCAAAGACAGGTCTTCATTTCGCCCGACTGGGGGCATCGGTGGGGTAATCTGCAGTGGGGCAATGCCGCAGATGGTTGTACCTATTAATGGAATTCTCTTGCTAATTTCATCTTGATATCTACCATTCCAGGTAGCCTGATCAATAGCAAAATCTTTATCTTCATCCAGAGTATCTAATAACGAAGCCCTTTCTTGTTCATCACCGGTATCAAGATGATAAAACCAATCCATATAGTGTGAATTTAAAGCCCCTGCTATGGCATTTGTACTCATGCCGGTAAAATTACTGCTTTTCAAGTCTGCGAGGATTTCTTTGTTTTTATGCTTCCAATAGTGCGAATTCAATATCTCTGACTCATGCTCAAGCAAACTGCTTTTTAGTGTTTTCCCGAGCACTTGTAGATGTTCAATAAACGGATTTACGGTACTTCTTTGCAGAGAGATAAAAAGCTCATCGTAAGATGATTTCACGCTGCCTCTTTCTCCTGAATAACCCAGGCTGATATCTGAGCGATACCCCACTGCCTCCATTGGATTAATAAGACAATCATCGTCTAACATAAGCAGAGGTCGGCCAATGGATTGTAATACCGCAAAGTTCCTTACTTGGCCATAAGTACTTTCGTCTTCAGAGTGAGCATTGGGTGATAATAAGTACTCGATGGAGTCTTTACAATTTGGCAACGCTGTTGCTAACTGGTTACAAAATTCTGTTCTCTTTTTTCTGTCATAGAACTCATACTCAAGGGAATTTGTTTCACAGAATATTTTTAGGGTTTGACTGTTTTTCTGACATGACATTGGATCTCTAGAATCATCAATCATTAGAAACCTCGGTTTAACTGGCATCTCTGCCAGGAAAGGAGTGATGGTTGTCAGTAATCTTGAGAGTAATTCTGGACGATCTGCAGAACCAATAGCTAAATTCCAGCCATTCTTCCAATCAGTATAGGGCGTGGTTTGTTGCTCCCCTTCCCTTAATTCATCGATAATCTCTCGGGGTGTGATCATGAAACCAGCATCAATTATTTTTTTCAGAGAATCTTCAATCTCTTCTTTAGTCTGATTTAAATCAGACCTCACTTGAAAAATGTTATCAACGTGTTCTTCAAAGGTTAGGAACTGGTTACATACCTCTGCATTTTCAGTATCTATGAAATCAAGTTTGGTTTTCTTATTGTTTCTTGGGTTATAGGCTAGGCATTGAAGATTGTTGTAGGGATACACCTTTATATTGTCAATAATAAACAATGATTTGAATGAGGGGTCTATAACTACCACTTACACTAAACTCCGAGCTGATTAATAGGGTACGGTATTATCTCAGGCTGTTCAGTATTATTCGAAAGTGAGCCATTAGAGACTTAATTGAGCAAAGAAGGGTTATTATTATTCATTTTCTCAGGGTTTTACAAGCACAACCGTAACTATTGAATAATGACATCATAAAAAATAGAAAAATCATGTGCTGTACCATTGTTAGAACACCCAAATCGACCGGATGGTTCCAGCTTTATTCGATTAACACTACTATCTGCGTCATCCGCATCTGCTGTTGGGTTATATGTGTAACTTAGCCCATTATCATCCGAGAAAATTATGTTATCGCTGGCAGGGTTTATCGGATCATAATTAAAAGTTAATCCACTATTGGAGGGTTCGACAAAGCCAATATGTCCTGCCGTAACCAATAGTTTTACATTTGCTGGCATGATGTCATCAATTTTTATGGTATCCGTATCTGCCGCAGAACCTGTGTTACTTACTGAAATAAGATAACGAACTATGGCTCCGGGAATACGTTTCGGATTGTTAATTCCCTGAACAGGATCACTTTCTACCGTTGATGTTTTTGTGATCGTAATAGAGGGTAGCTCAATCACAGGATTCGAAAAGGCAATAGTGGGTTCAGTGACCGGACATTTACGACTATTAACATTAATATTTGCATCGCTATAAGACTTAAAGCTATCTCCTGGCTTTTTAAATTGCACGGTAATTCCACCGTCACAACAGCCTTCAAAGCCTATGACCTCAAGGGTATGATAACCAGCACTTAGACTAACGGTACCTTGTAATATTTCGCTCGTGTTATTCCAGTTATAAGACCACCATAGGTCATCATTCCATTTTTCATCCAGCGCCACACCATCTACATAAAGACCACCACCTCTACCAAAATCTGCACCATATCGAAATTCCCATGAGCCCGTTTCACCTGCTCCGACCTCAAAAAATGTTTCTGAATAGGCTCCAAAATTCATGCGTTGAATCGGAGGAGAATATTCTGAATGGTTACTAATATTGGTAAAATCCGTAATGATGGAGCAACCATAGCCAGCGACACCATCTGGCGCTGCATTGAAACTAGAAAACGCCGCACTCTTGTTAGCAGGATTTGCCGTGGAGTTTCGGGTATGGAATTTAATACCTGACTCTGTGAAAGTCACACTGCCGTTCGAAGCACTGCTTGCATCGGTATTTCCATAATAGAGATAAATCGTTTTTGTCTGATTGGCCAACATGGACATCTTTACCCAGATCGTAGCCAGTTTCCCGGCGCTATCCCAGCTCTCAATATAAAAATCAAGCGGTGTTGAGTCATTAGTATCTATCAGGCGGATATCAGCGCCATTGGCACTCCACTGGTAACTGGCATGAAAGCTACTGGCGTTGAGCGACAATTCAATCTGATAGTCTGTCAATACAGTACCTGACTGTTCTGTCACTGTTACATCAGACCGATAAGGCCAATAGCAATCAAACCAGGCATAGCTTGTTGATGAGTACAAGACTGAACCAAACAACACAAGGACTAAGAATAGTGATTTCAACCTAAAAAACGCAGTTGAGCGCAGAAAAGGCATGTAAGGCAATGATGTGCTAGGCGCATTAGTAGCTTGCATGGACTTCTGTGATTCAACTGCATTTTTTAGGTTCAAGTGCATATATATTTTTATATTTCTTATTGTGAGCATAATTGCAGGAAGCAGGTTTAGCGCGATAGCCTCACCTCATTCTGGGAGCTTTCGAAAAAAGCCAGCGAACGATAACCTAATGCTTCGGTTAGGTGTAGAGTCTGGATCGTTTCACACCCTGCTAAATCTGCGATACTTCGCGCTACTTTTAGAATGCGATGATAGGCACGTGCCGATAATCGAAACTTGTCCATAGCCCTTGATAAAATGGCATTGTCCGTTTCACTTAACTGGCAGTGACTATCAATAGCTGCATTATCCATATCACTATTATTGCAACCCTGTCGATTGTATTGTTGTAATCTGGCAGACAGTACACGCTTGCGGATAACCTCACTCGTCTCTCCAGTGGCAGCACCTTGTAAATCTTCCCGTGGTAAACGAGGCACTTCGACATGCAAATCTATACGATCTAGAAAAGGAGCTGACAGCCGCGAGCGATGCCTTTTTTGTTGATCCGGTGTACAGTGGCAGTTATCTCTGAAGTCACAATCATAACCCTGTGGACAAGGGTTCATCGCCGCAATAAATTGGAATCTCGCTGGATAGGTTGCCTGTCGAGCGGCTCTGGAAATGCTGATTTCACCACTTTCGAGTGGCTCTCTAAGTACGTCCAGAACCTTGCGGTCAAATTCAGTGAGTTCGTCTAAAAAAAGCACACCGTTGTGAGCTAATGAAATTTCTCCTGGACGTACTTTTGCACCACCACCGACTAAAGCGACTCCTGATGAGGTGTGATGTGGATCACGCACGGGTCTTAGTCCCCAGTTTTTTACATGAAACCCCTGATCACTAATAGACGCGATGGTCGCTGTTTCTAGTGCTTCTTTTTCTGTCATGGGCGGTAAAATGGTGGCTAATCTTGATGCCATCATGGTTTTCCCAGTTCCTGGAGGCCCAACCATTAACAGGTTGTGCCCACCTGCTGCGGCTATCTCTAACGCACGCTTAGCCAATAACTGACCTTTGACATCTTGCATATCTACTTTGTAGTCGGCTGTTTGCAAACTGGCTTTGCAGATATGAGGAAGTATTTTTTCTATATCCAGCAAATGTGCAGTGAGTTGACCGAGGTGTGCCACTGGATAAACCTCCAAACCGCTAATTAACGTACCTTCATCTGCATTTTCACTCGGTACAAACAAACTCCTCCTAGATGTTTTTGCCGCAAAAGCAGTGGGTAGTACACCTTTAACGGCTCTTAATTGTCCACCCAAAGAAAGCTCACCAATAAACTCGTATTGGTTGATTGAATCCATCGGAATCTGGCTACTTGCTGCCAATATTCCGAGTGCAATAGGAAGATCAAAGCGTCCACCATCTTTAGGAATATCAGCTGGAGCAAGGTTGACAGTAATACGCTTAGCAGGGAATTCGAAACGAGAATTTATAATCGCCGCGCGTACACGGTCTTTACTTTCTTTGACGGCCGTTTCCGGTAGCCCAACAATAGATAAGCTCGGCAAACCATTGCCAATGTCTACTTCGACACTGACTAGAGGCGCATCTATACCATCATTGGTACGGCTGTAAATAATTGCTAGAGACATATTATTATTCTTATACTCTTAGGAAATCCAATGTTAGCAATATCACAAGATTGCTTCTTATTTATCTGCTTAGTGGGTCTTCTTGAACGGAAAGAGTAATCGCTTAATGACAATAGGTTTACAGCTACGCTGAATTCTTGCGATACTCAGCGCCATGACTACTAACACTGATTTTTCAGCACTTGCCTTGCAAGGTATTCAAGGTTTACATCCTTATCAACCCGGCAAACCGATTGAGGAGCTTGAGCGCGAGCTTGGTGTCAGTAATACACTAAAACTCGCTTCTAACGAGAATCCTTTAGGGGCTAGTTCTAATGCTTTACGTGCAATACAAGAACCACTGCAATCTTTGCATCTTTACCCGGATGGTGGAGGTTTTAGTTTAAAGCAGAAGCTTGCAGAAATTCTCACGGTTAAAACCGAGCAAATTACGCTAGGCAATGGCTCTAATGATGTGCTGGATCTAGTGGCGCGTTGTTTTTTAAGTGAAGGCCGAAATGCCGTTTTTTCCGAACACGCTTTTGCGGTCTACCCTATTGTTACGCAAGCAGTGGGAGCCGATTCAAAAGTAGCATCCGCTCATCCTACTGACCATGCCATGCCTTATGGGCATGACCTTGAGGCAATGCTGTCATTAATTGATGATCAAACCAGCGTGGTTTTTATTGCCAACCCCAACAACCCTACTGGAACCTGGCTGAGTGCTGATGAACTGGAAAGCTTTATGTTGCGTGTTCCAAAACATATTATTGTAGTTATAGATGAGGCTTATTTTGAATACGTTGTTGAGCCTGAGTATCCTGATACCGTGCAATGGTTAGAGCATTATCCCAATCTGATTGTGACGCGAACTTTTTCGAAGATTTATGGTTTAGCGGCACTGCGCGTAGGTTATGCCATCTCTAATTCACAAATTGCTGACTTATTAAACCGGGTTAGACAACCGTTTAATGTGAATTCTATTGCCCTAGCTGCTGCAACGGCAGCGCTTGATGATATTGAGCAATTACAGATGAGTGTGCAGGTTAACACCTCTGGTTTACGGCAATGGGAACAGGCATGTGAGGATAATGGCTGGTCGTATATTCCATCTGTGGGTAATTTTATCTGTGTTAATGTAGCACGTGAAGCCAATCCCGTTTATGAAGACCTACTCAGAGAAGCGGTGATTGTACGCCCCATTGCCAACTACAAACTACCCCACCATTTACGCATTACCATTGGCTTAGAAGAACAGAATACCCGCTGTATCCAAGCACTCATCAAGGTGCTCGCCAAATGATCAATCGCTTATGTATTTTTGGAGTAGGCTTAATAGGTGGCTCATTAGCAATGGCATTGCGCAAAGCGGGTTATTGCAAGGAAGTAATCGGCTGTAGTCGTAATGAAACCCATTTATTAGAAGCGCAAGAACTCGGGGTCATTGATGAGTTTACGACTGATCCAGTAGATGCCGTCAAAAACGCAGATGTTATTTTCTTATCCGTACCATTGGCTGCTATGCAACCGATTCTTGAGCGTATTAAAGATCACATTCCTGAACAGGCCATTATCACTGATGGTGGTAGCGCCAAAGGCTGTGTAAAACAAGCGGCTGAGGACGTGTTTGGATCATTACCTTCACGATTTATTTTAGGTCATCCCATAGCAGGGCGAGAAAAAAGTGGTGTAAGTGCGGCCATTGATGACCTTTATCAGCACAGAAAAGTCATATTAACGCCTGCCGAGCATACTGATCCAGAAGCTTTAGCAACTATTAAACACATGTGGGAAAACACTGGAGCCACTGTTGAGCTATTAGGTGTAAAAGAACACGATCAAATTCTGGCAGCTACCAGTCATCTACCCCATATACTTGCCTTTGAACTAGTTTCCACACTATCAAACTCAGCAGTAAGTGACAATGTTTTCAACTACGCCGCAGGTGGCTTTCAGGATTTTACCCGTATTGCATCCAGCGATCCTGTTATGTGGCGTGATATTTGTTTGCAAAATAAAGACGCGGTTTTAGGAATGCTAGGTGAGTTTGAAGAGCGCTTAACCAAGCTAAAGAGGCAGATAAGGGATGATGATGCTGAGGCTATTTTGCAATCTTTTACTGCTGCTAAAATGGCGCGGGATGAGGCTGTAAGATAAGCCGTTTTAACCAAACATTTCCATTTGCCTATAATTCCCTCTATTTCTTTGACATTCTTTATATTTATATCTTAACTCTTTATCAACAGTATAAGCATTAAGGGATTTCACAAGCTCTTTACCTATTGCAAATGCCAGGTTAACCGGCACAGCATTTCCTATTTGCTTATAAACTTGGTTAGGACTCCCTTCAAACTCCCAATCATCAGGAAAGGTTTGGATTCTCGCATATTCTCTTGTTTGAAAAGGACGTGTCTCATCAGGGTGACATCTCTCTGTTTGCTTTTGGGCAGGTGAAGTTGTTAGTGTTAAACAAGGCTCATCCCAGCTAATTCTTCGAGCCATTCCTGTTTTTCCGCCTCCAAGATAGAAACTCTTAAGCATATACTCTTTTTGTATAGCTTGGGGTAAATCACGCCAATACCCTCCGGCTGGAATCATATCCATTATTTCTTTTTTTCTAGCAGGGTATGATTGCCCCAATGAGCTTGGAACATCTGTATCGTATAAAGCACCGGCCTTCAGAGCTGCTGAAAGGTTCAACATCTTAGTATTAGGTTTGGGGTAGCTAAAATTAATACCACTTCCTTTTTTTATACCTACCAAAATAAGCCGTTCTCGTTTTTGGGGAACATTATAAAATGCAGCTTTTAGTACTTGGGGGGCTAATACGTCATATCCAATTTCTTCTAAAATATGAATCATTGACTCTAATGTTTGGCCGTCATCATGAGACACTAAGCCTCTCACATTTTCACCCAAACATATAAGCGGCTCTACCTCTTTTACAGTCCTTGCAAACTCATAAAACAAAGTACCTCGTGCATCGTTTAAGCCTCTTTTCTTTCCAGCATAACTAAATGCCTGACAAGGGAAACCACCAGTAACCACATCTATTTCACCTTTTAGATGAAGAAACGACTCTTTTGATATATCGCCCTCAATAACATTCCAGTTTGGTCTATTCTTACGTAGTGTTTTACACGCCCAAGGATCAATTTCGTTCAATAACTTACAGGATAAACCTGCTTTCTCCAGTCCCAAAGCTAGACCACCAGCCCCGGCAAACAGCTCTAGGACAGAAAAATTATCTATAGCACAACTATAATCCTCACCAGTTTCTCGAACAGAAGGATTATCTGTGCCAATATAAGGGCTTAAAGACTTTGATGAATAGCTTCTATGATTACCAATAGATCTAATAGCTTTTAGCTTTCCAGTGTTATCCCATCGCCTTAAGGTTTGTTTGGAAATAGACAACAACTCTGCTGCTTCTGACAAGGAGTAGATGTTTTTCACAATTAAGTTACTCAAAGTTATACATGGTTACTATTATTAAACGGTTATTTGTATGAATCAAGAAGAAAAAGATATTATTTTACAAAAGGCACAAAAATGGTTCTCAAGTACTATTGCGAAAAACCATGTGCTAAATACTAAAAAGTTAGCACAAGCTTCTGAATTTAATATCAATCCTTTCTTAGCTGTTTACTTATCGAATTTTTTAACAGGTAATACAAAACCCAAAAGTATTGCCAAAGCACTTTTATACCCACGTGTTTTAGGTACATCTATCACTACTTCATTTGGCACGAATATACAGAAGTTCACAAATGATGTACTTTCATCCTTCGGTAGTACTACATCAGGAATTGATATCGAGTTTATTGATCAAGTAAGCGGCAATAAAATCTACTGCCAACTAAAATCTGGCCCAACGACAATTAATAAAGATGATGTGGAGACAATTGCTGGACACTTTAGAAGTGTAATAAATTTAGGACGTACTAATAACTTGCGAATTACACATGACGATATGGTTGTTGGTATTATTTATGGCGATGAGAACAGTTTAAGCTCTCATTACAAGAGAATTACTAAGGACTATGACTACCCCATATATATCGGGCAAGATTTTTGGCAGCGCTTAACAGGTGATGCCGATTTCTATCATGATTTAATACATGCAATAGGTGAAGTTGCTGTTAAAGCTGATTTTACAAAGGAGCTGGAAGAGGTTATTGACTTGCTTTCTGAAGAACCAGAGATCACACGGCTATCAGAATAACCGCAGCTTAATTTAATAAAACTCCTCATCTTCTATTTCCAATTCAAGCATGGAGTTATCTTGTAAATTGAATGCATACAAAGCTAAGTTCGCCCTCCGTTCAGCGGCCTCCCAATGTTGACCCAGTTCTGAGTCTTTATCTTTTTCATAAGCCTCGTAACACTCTAAAAAAGCTAGCCTGTGTTTGGAAAAATAGTCTCTTGCAAGCACTATCCCACATTCAAAGTGAGCTTCGTGAACATTGCCAAAACCATCTATTGACAAAAATTTTCCATATATCCTCCTAAGTAATTTTATTCATTTTAGAAGGTAGTTATTGAATACTCCACAGACTATAAGTCACATTTTAGAAATATCTTGGTTAAA
>CAZDMX010000005.1:0-16602 GCA_964506085.1 uncultured Thiothrix sp.
CAGTAAAAAATGATCACCCGCAAGACGGTAAATAATTTCATCCCCGTAATGTGTCGCATCAAGGGAGTCTTTAATCGCAGACTGCGGTTGAATATCTTCGCAAACCTCCTTGGGTGGCAGCAAGGATTTAATGGATTGTAATTGTAGTTCCTCTGCTTTTACGGCGCTTGCCAAAGTGACGCTACGAAAGCGAATTTTATCACCCGCACGTAACTGACCCAGCTTCCATAAATCCGCTTGAATGACGGTTGCTGGACAGACAAACCCACCGAGTGAAGGGCCATCAGGACCGAGTATCACCGGCATGTCACCCGTAAAGTCCACTGCACCAAAAGCATAAGCGTTGTCATGAATATTGGAAGGGTGCATACCTGCTTCACCACCGTCAGCTCGTGCCCATTCGGGTTTTGGGCCAATCAGCCGGATACCTGTTCTACTGGAGTTGTAATGCACTTCCCAGTCGGTAGAAAAGAAGGTGGCGATGTCTTTGTCGGTGAAAAAATCAGGCGCTCCGTGGGGGCCGTAGATAACATTCAATGTCCATTGATTATGAATGACAGGCTGTAATGCTTTGGGCAAAACGCCTAAATTCGATGGTGTCGTTGTGGTCGATAAGGATATGTCGTCCAAGACACTTAAAACATCACCTGTACGCAAGGATCGACCGTTATGTCCGCCAAACTGTCCGAGTGTGAAGGTACTTCTAGAATCCAAATATTTAGGACAGTCAATACCTCCACGAATGGCTAAATAGGCGCGAGCACCGCTGTCTTTAATGCGTCCTAGTGTTAATTTTTGCCCTGCTTTAACTTGGATAACTTGCCACATAGATAGCTCAGCAGCATCTAATTTGGCATCAATAACCGCACCCGTTAAAACAATTTGCGTCGCATAGCTAAATACAAGAGTCGGACCTTGCAGAGTAATTTCCAAAGCCGTGCTTTCGGTTGGGTTTTCTAGTAAGCGATTGGCGAGCTGGAAGGAATAACTATCAAAAGGCCCAGAAGGTGGAACGCCAACGTCCCAATAGCCTGTTCTGGCAGGATAATCCTGTAGAGTAGTTTGTGTGCCGCCGCTTAAAATATCTATACGAGAAGGGTGATAGGGAAGCTCATTGAGATAACGTGTGGTCACTTTCCCTGCGGCTAAAACCGAATCGCCACTAAGCCTTTTCAAATAATCAAGATTGGTTTGTGTGCCATATAAGCGAATTTTCGATAAGGTAGCTTCAATACGCTTTAGTGCTTGATTGCGGTCGTCAGCGTGGACAATGACTTTCGCTAGCATAGGATCAAAAAAGGCTGGGATTTCCATGCCACTCTCAATCCAGCTATCAATACGAATGTATTCATCTTGTGGGAAAAAGACTTCAGACAAAAACCCAGGGCTGGGTTGAAAGTCCTGATAAGGGTCTTCCGCATAGATTCGTGCTTGTATCGCATGACCTTGTGGCTTTAGAGTGGTTCTTATCTTGTCAAGATCAAGATTGTCTCCTGATGCTTGCCGTAACATCCATTCTACCAAGTCAATTCCATAAACACTTTCTGTGACACCATGTTCAACTTGCAAACGCGTGTTTACTTCAAGAAAGTAAAATGCTGAGGTGTCGGCATCAAAAAGGTATTCCACCGTTCCTGCATTTCGATAACTAACACTGGAAAGTAAGGCTTCAGAGGTGTTGTAGAGTTGTTGGCGAACCTCATCGGTTAGGCCTGGGGCGGGACATTCTTCCAGTACCTTCTGGTGGCGTCGTTGGCTCGAACAATCTCGCTCGCCAATCGCCAAGGCTTGTCCTTTGCCATCACCAAAAACCTGTACTTCGATATGTCGTGCATGGGTGATATATTTTTCTATAAACACGCCATCGTTAGAGAAATTATTTGCACTTAATCGCTTAACACTATCGAAGGCGTTGCTGAGTTCCGCCTCATTATGACAAAGTTGCATGCCGATGCCACCACCACCTGCGGTGCTTTTTAGCATGATAGGGTAGCCAATTTCCTCTGCTTCTTGACAGGCTTGGTGTTGATCGTTAAGTAATTCTGAGCCGGGTAACAAAGGGGTGTTTGCGGCTTCTGCTAGCTGACGCGCTTTGTGCTTAAGCCCAAAAGTAATCATATGCTCGGCAGAGGGGCCAATGAAGCTGATTCCAACGGCTTCACAATCATTTACAAAATCGGCATTTTCACTTAAAAAGCCATAGCCAGGGTGAATGGCTTCTGCACCGCACTGGGTCGCTATTTTCAGGATTTTATCAACATTTAGGTAAGTATCAGCAGCTACACCTTCACCCAATGAGAAAGACTCATCAGCATCACGAACGTGCAAACTATTGGCATCACAGGCTGCGTAAATAGCAACAGACTGGATGTTCATCTGTTTCAGAGTGCGGATAATACGGGTAGCGATAGCGCCTCTGTTGGCTATTAGAACTTTTTTAAACATTGGAAAGTCTTCTCTTGAAGGATTGTCACGGTATTGTTGGTAAGATATAAAATAGAAAAAGGAAAGTAGGTCGTGGGTGAGGAAACTAAGAGTCGCTACTTGCTTGCTTTGAGTTTACCTAATTCCATATAAGAATCTCTATAGGCGTAGGATTGTAGCCATTACAAGGATTATTTAACTGCGGGCAATTTGAAACCAATACGACCACATCCATTCTCGCGGTCATTTCCACATATTTCCCCGGTGCAGAAATACCGTCTTCAAAGGTCAAATCTCCATCTTCAGTAACAGGAACATTCATAAAAAAATTAATATTATGGCTAATGTCGCGCTTGCTGATTCCATATTTTGGGTTTTCTGCAATCGCCAACATCCAGCTATCTCGGCAGGCATGCATACAGCGCTTTTCTAAATCATAACGCACGGTGTTGCTCTCGGTTGCACAGGCACCACCAATGGTGTCGTGGCGACCACAAGTATCGGCAACAAGCTCCAGCATCACGTTGTTTTCATTAGAGCGTAGTTCACTGCCTGTGGTTAAATACAGATTGCCTTGCTCTCGAATAGTATCCGTTGCGCTATAGCGCTCAGCAGGATTGTCGGCTTTAAAAAATAAAGTATCTGCGGCTTGATTGCCTTCCAAATCAAGGATTCGTAGCGTTTGACCTGTGCGTAATGTTTCGATGTAATAATCACCTGCGTCTACAATAGAGCGTTGTAGGGCATCTTCAGGTTTGTGTTGGCTTTCCGTTAACATGAATTAAACCTCCTCGCTAGTGTTTGTATGAATGCTCGTACCCAGATGATATAGCGCATTATTTTCAAAACCGCGTTGATTTTCAGGTCGGAAGTTACGACAATAATCATCTACTGCTACAGGGTCTGCTGTGCTGAGTGAAAGTTCAATACCACGATCAGGATAGGATGCCTCCTCGTTTAAAGGATGAGGGCAGGTGTGTAACAACACCAAGGTATCCATTTCGAAACGAAGCGTGACAGTTGAATCGGGTTTGCTATGGTCAGATTTCAATGCCAGTTTGCCTTTATCGTCGGCAGTTACTTTGCTGAACCAGTTGATGTTAGCTGCCATATCTGCACGGCTTAATCCATATTTTGCTAACTCAACTAAAAAGGCATCGTAACCATTTTGATGCCAGTTATTACTATCAGTTTGATAATCTCGTTTGCCCCAAAGCTGATTCACTCTGTCGGCATTCAAATTTCCACAAACTGTTTCGTGCCAACCTAAATTATCTTCAGTGATCGAGCAAAAAATGCGTCCCATATCCGAATAAAGACAATTACCACGGGTAAGTTTGAAGGTGTGCTGACATTTCAGCGTATCTGGCGCATTGTAGCGTTCCAGTAGGTTTTCCGGATTGTAAAATAACATACCGACATTAGCCTTTCCGGTTTTGTCAGTAAGTGTCATTTGTGTTCCGCGTCGCACGCGCAATGACCAGTGCGAGCCTCCCGGAATATGTGTGGAATAGTGATTCATTGTGTTTCTCTTAATGCTTGTATTCTAGAGTGGAGCTACTTCGAGAGTGAGGATGAGAGTGGTCTTAGTTCATCATCAATTTTTTCATAGGTAGAGGAGTCAACCTTTCCTACGGGTAAGTCGTAGGTTATGCTTGCGCCAAAGGCTTCGGGTGCTTGTGGGTCATGACGTAGCTTATCGAAAACCCATAATCGTGTACCCAGATAAAAGCCTTCCTTAATGTCATGAGTGACCATAAAGACAGTTAGTTTGTAACTTCTCCAAAGATCAAGAACGAGCTGATGCATATCGGCACGGATACCGGGATCCAGTGCGCCAAAAGGCTCATCTAGCAAGAGAATTCGAGGTTGTCCTAGCAATGCTTGAGCAATAGCTAAACGCTGGCGCATGCCGCCGGATAGTTCATGTGGATATTTCTTGAGTGACGTGGATAAACCAACCTGATCGAGAAGTTTTCTGGCTTCTTGATCTGCCACTTTACGTGCTTTACCAAACAAATAACCACTGAGACCTTTGCTCTTGAAAGCTTTAGCAGCAATCACGTTTTCCAATACATTCATGTGGGGGAAAACTGAATAGTGCTGAAAGACAATGCCACGGTCAGCATCAGGTTCATTTTTGATGGGTTTACCGTCTAATAATAAGCTTCCTTTACTGGGTGCTTCCGTACCTAGCAACATATTTAGGAAGGTGCTTTTTCCACATCCCGATGCACCTACCAAGGTTACAAATTCACCTTCTTCTACGCTTAGGTTGAGGTTTTCAAGCACCACATTGTCGTCAAATGACTTCCAGAGATTCTTGGCTTCAATCATCAACTTGCTCCTGCGGCATGCCATGGAAACAAACGACGACTCAACCATGCCAAGGTCATATCAAAGAAAAAAGCTAACAACGTGATCCACGCTACATAAGGCAGAATGACATCCATCGCCAAGTAACGGCGTACCAGAAAAATACGGTAGCCTAAGCCGTCTGTAGAAGCTATCGCTTCGGCAGCGATTAAGAATAACCAAGCTGTACCCATTGTTAAGCGTATTGACCCGATCAGTCTTGGCGTCAATTGAGGTAATAATACGCGCCATATAATCTGGCTAGTATTAGCACCTAGTGTTTGTGCTTTGATGAGTTGTTCACGCGGGATTTCTTTTGCGCGTCGTTGCATATCACGAGCAATAATCGGTGTTACACCAATCGCTATCAGCATCACTTTGGAAAGTTCTCCCAAGCCAAACACAATAAACAAAATGGGTAATAAAGCTAATGGAGGAACTAAAGAAACGACCGTTAATAGGGGCGAAACATTGGCGCCGACAACGGGCAAAGCCCCTGCAAGTAACCCAACGGTTAAGCCAACCGAGGCGGCAATCAATACACCTAACCCTAAGCGAGTCAGGCTACTGGCCGTATCAGCCCAAAACAAGTATTCACCGCTACGTTTACTGGGCTCTAAAGCCATGCGATGCATGGACTCTCCCATTTTCTGAAAACTGGGTAAGAGCTTGTCATTAGGGTTTTCTGCAAGGCGGGCATCCGAACCCAGCATGTAAACGATTACAATCAATACGAACGGAAGCAAGCCCAAAAAAAGACTCCAACTACGCGTAGGTTGTAAATTAATAAGTTTTTTCATGCCGAGTATCCTGAAAGCCGAATGGGGCAATAGTTATTAAAGTTTGCCGTCTGCTGCCATTTGCATATATTCAGGATTGAAGCGAAGTTTTATATTCTTTTTGTCACCAAATACACCAGCAGGCGTTTCAACACCAATAAATCCAGCGTCTGGTGCGCCTTCACCCAGTAAACCGTGATCGAAAGAGAACTTGGCGACCTTTTCCATAGTGCCTAACAGCTCTTTGCTATTGGTAAGTTTTAAAGCAACATCAGGGGTGTAGAACATCTCTGTACTAGCTAATTGTGCATCGTAGCCTTTTAGGTCCGTTCCAGAAGCTTTGCCTAACCAAGTACGAACCTCTTCGCCTGATTTTCCCTCGGCACTCATGAGTCCCATAATCTCATACCAAGCGCCTACAAGTGCTTTTCCTAATTTAGGGCTTTTTTCAAGGGTTTTAGTATTGATAACCAGAAGATCAATGATCTCGCCAGGAATTTTAGAAGAATCGAATACTTTGTGGCTTTTTGGCATCGCCATAATTTCATTCAATAAAGGATTCCATGTAGTAACTGCTGTCACATCTTTGGTCCCATAAACCGCTACCATATCGGCATCTGAAGTATTGACGACCTTGATGTCAGATTCTTTCAAGCCAACGGAGTCCAGTCCACGAGCCAGTAAATAATGAGAAACACTGAGTTCTACCAGATTGACAGTTTGACCTTTGATGTCTTTTAACGACTCTTTACCTTTCAGTACAACGCCGTCATTACCATTAGAGAAATCACCAACGATTAGCGCTGTGCTATCTACGCCACCAGCGGCAGGTATCGTTAATGCATCCATGTTGGTCATGGTGCAAGCATCAAACTGCCCGGCTGTATATTGGTTGATAGACTCAATGTAGTCATTGACCTGCACGACTTCGATATCAATATCGTACTTGTCGCCCCATTTTTTGATAATGTCTTTTTCAGCGCCATACGCCCAAGGCATCCAGCCCACGTAGATAGACCAGGCGACTTTATAACTGTCGCGAGCAAATGAAGTATTGGTAAAAGTAATGGAAAGGGTAATTAAAAAGAGTAGAGCGAGACGTTTCATGATAAACCTCCATGGTTTAGCTACATCGGGGAAACAGGAGCACTCTTGACAATCAACAAATTGTCAAACAAGTCTCCCGGGCTTTTATCCCGCCGTGTAACCTTCACTGAAGGTCGAAAGCTCTCGGACCAGACGTTATATATGGTTAGCTTGCCGCTAAAATATACAACCGGAACCCTAGCTTTCTATTGAATGTAATGTAGTTGTCCTGAATTATCAAGAGTGCATACAGTGAATATTCAAGCAATTTTTGTGCCAATCCTGTTAGCCTTCGCTAAAGAATAAACCCAAAACAACTGGAAGTGAGGCTTTCAGCTTCGTCTAAAGCAATACAAGATGAAAATATACTTAGGTAGAATATCTATTGGAACATTTAGATTCGCACCAGTGTAGTGCGTATTCGCTAGTATGCACAAGAATAGCGCGTCCAATGCTACTCAGGTACAGTAACAAGCTTTCAACACTGAGACTCTACAGAATTATAAAAAAACAAAAAAGGAGCTATAAACTAGCAAGACCGTGATATGTTCCACATCCTTCGACAAGCTCAGGATGTTCGTTTCAAGCTTTGTCCGAGTATCCTGAGCTTTGTCGAAGGGTGCGGCGATAAAAGCAGAAAAAATTACAGGTTTAACCCACTACCCAAAAAAATCTCGCTAAGTTGACTGATCCGTACTCACCGCGCAATCAATGTTAGAAATTCTTCTCGTGTCTGCGGGTTATCTCTAAACGTACCGAGCATCATCGAAGAAATAGTCCATGAGTTTTGTTTCTGTACGCCACGCATCATCATGCAGAAGTGTTGTGCTTCGATGACTACACCGACACCTGATGCGCCGGTAACTTCTTGCACGGCTTCGGCTATTTGTTTGGTCATGTTCTCCTGAATTTGTAATCGTCTTGCATACATATCGGTAATGCGGGCTATTTTTGATAAGCCAATGACTTTTCCTTGCGGCAAATAAGCAACATGGGCTTTACCCACAAAAGGTAATAGATGGTGTTCGCATAATGAATATAATTCAATATCTTTTACAATCACCATTTCATCATTATCAGACTCAAACACAGCGTCGTTAAGTACGGTTGCTAAATCTTGATTATAGCCTTGAGTCAGAAACTCAAAGGCTTTGGCAGCGCGGTCGGGGGTTTTTAATAAGCCATCACGATTTATGTCTTCACCAATATTGGTGATTATTTCTGAATAATGCTTACTTGATTTCATGGGCTTTCCTTGGTTTTTACATTCTCATTGGTCGGTTTTGATATTGAGAAGATGTTTGGACATCTGATAAGGTTCCCGATTTTAGATGATTTATCTTTTTTTCTCTAATTCACCTATTTATTCCTATTGCAAAGAAGTTTCATAAGTAGTGTTCTTTAGGTAGAAAACTCCATGCGTAAAGTTTACACACGGAGCGACGGGCGTTATTGGCCAACGCTACCAGGTAAGCTTAAATCACCCGATGCGATATCGTTCACATCGACGACACATAACAAGGGTGCATGCACACTCTGATTAACACGAAGTCCAGCTGTTACACCATCAAACTTTATACTGTTGATAATCCCAATATCATCAAATGGCACTCGGACTTCTACCGTTTCGGCATTAAATGTTGGATTCCAGCCAGGGCTATCGAGGAGAATGGGTAAGCCAGGCCAAGTTTTCGGCAATCTGGGCTTGCTTCCCTTGGGAATGTCTACAACCCCTAAAGCGTCTTTGCCACACTTCTCATTGGGTTGTAGTACGACCCAATGGCTGTGCCAAACATTGCCATCGTTTTCTGTGTTGTTATCTCCGTTTTCATCGTACAAAGGCGTATCGTCAAAATCGGGATGAGAAGTTACTGCTAGTGCTAGAATTCCGGCTTTTTTCTCAAAACCTACTTCATAGCTATCCAGTGATGTTGGCCATACATAAGAAAACACATCACTTCCTGCCAGTTTACCAGTGGGTGTAGGTTTGCTTTCTCCTGCTTTGCCAGAAACAGCCATATGGAAAGTAGCAATATTTCCTTTTGTGGTTATTTTGGTATGTACGATATCAAAGGGAGCTATAACTCCTTTAGTCTTTTTAGATTGTATGCCTTTTGTGTGTTGGTGAGCATATGTTACAGGTATCGCTAAAGCGGCAATAATTGCAGCTGTCAGGAATGATTTTAACATTACGCGCCTCCTTTAACATCATCAAGTGAAGCGCCAAAATTGATATGAAAGGCGGTTCCATCGAGCACTAACGCGGGTACTGATTGTATGCCTGCTTTTTCGGCATCGTTTATCTGATCAGTGTTTTCGCCTAAATGAACGACTTCAATGTTATAACGCTGCTTATCTAATGCTTCTACTACTTGTTGCTCAGCACTAATACAAACAGGGCAACCTGCGTGGTAGAAAATAGCTTTACTTTTATTGTTGGTTGTCATAATTTACTCCGTGATAAATATAGTATCGAATCGATACTATATTTACTGTAGGTCAATGGTTAGCGCTTGTCAATAAGGTTTTTAGTCGATACTATATGTTGTATGCAAACTAACCGGATTTATGACTACATAGAGCGCTTGAGTAACCTACTGCGTATAGATGCGCGTCGAAAAGGTGCTGAGCATGGTTTGCAGCCGATACAATTAGAAGTTTTGCATTATTTGTCTATTTGTAATCAATACTCAGACACACCAATGGCGGTTACAGAGTATTTGGGACAAACCAAAGGAACCGTTTCACAAACCTTGAAGCTACTTAAAAATAAGGGCTATTTAACCAAATACGCTGATGAACATGACAAGCGTGTTACCCACGTAAAAGTAACTACTGCGGGTAAAAAAATACTGCAAGACTCCATCCCCACGCCTTTTCTAAAGCAGGCTTGTGAGGCACTCACAGATAAGAAACAAACAGAAATCGTAGCAGCATTAGATCAGTTGTTACTCACTTTACTAAAATCTAACAATATGAAGTCATTCGGTGTTTGTCACACTTGCCACTACAACTTGAGCAAAGAGGATGGGGGGTATTTTTGTAACCTGGTAAAGCAACCTTTGGCAGCGGAGGAGGTGTTATTTATCTGCCGAGAACATAAAGAACTAGCTTAAGGGAAGCTCTATTAATTCATGGTTTGTTTTCTCTATCAAAAACATGACGAATTCTATCTCATAGGAATTCCGACCAGAATTAATAGAGGTACTCTTAAATTCACTTTAAAAGCAACCTATCTAAATGATTGGCAAAAGCTTGTCGGTCTTTTTGATTTAGCGCAGAAGGGCCGCCAGTATTTACACCGGTTTCGCGTAGTGTTTCCATAAAGTCTCTCATACTAAGGCGAGTTTTTATCGTTTCGGGAGAATACAGCTCACCTCGTGGGCTGAGGGCTTGTCCACCGTTTTCTATCACTTCGGCTGCCAGTGGAATATCGCTAGTGATGACTAGATCATTAGGCTCAAGTCGTTTGACGATTTCGTTATCTGCCACATCAAACCCGGAAGGTACATGAAGGAATCGAATATAACGTGATGCAGGGGTATGTATTGAATGGTTTGCTACCAATATTATTTCAGTTTTTGTGCGTTCAGCAGCTCTAAAGAGAATTTCCTTGATCACCACGGGGCACGCGTCAGCATCTACCCATATTTTCATTCTATGTAGTTCCTCTATGTGGTCTATGGGTGCAGGTTTAACCTAGAAGCGGTCAACTGAGGATTCTAGGTTTAACTACTTTAACCCGAAATTTTCAAACTGTGAATATTTCACAGAATATCTTTGTGGATGCTAATAATATAGAGGAATGGGTGACGGTTTGCGAGGAGGCAGCTATGAAAGCAATAACTACTTTGAACGATATTCATTATAGCAATGGGCTAACGAGTGTTTTCAGTAATTTATCAAAAAAAATGCTAAAGCTTTATAAGAAACATGGGGAAACACAGCTTTGTATAGATTTAATACAAAAAGAAGCATTAACGCTTTGTTACGCGAGTCTCGATACTCAGCAGTTAATGCAAAACGTGAGTCCCAGAGATGTGCATGCAAAAGAGGATAATAGCCGTTATGTCTTTCGGATTGTCCATACGCCATCCTTGAAAGTGGTTTTGCATGTTGCGCCGGCGGGTACGAAGTTTCCCGCGCATTTTCACTTGGATACATTAAATTTGTTAATGGTCAAAAAGGGAGCTTTGCAGGTAGAGCAGTTTTCTAAAGAAGGTTCCGACCACCAGGAGAAGCAGCAGACGCTGCTGACAAAAGATAAATGTAGTGTGGGATTGCAGCGGTATTATAATCGTCATTCCTTAATGACTACAGATCAAGTCAATGTTTTTTTCAGTATACGCTGTAAAGTGCCTAAACCTAGGAAGCTGAGGCTTATATATAGTCTTGGAGTCTTTCTGGCACCAGCTTACGGCTGTGGGTTTGCGGATTTTAGTCAGCAGAGAATGTCTATTGCAGGCATGTCCTCACAGCATGAGGAAGTGGTGGAGATAGTTCAGCGTGCTAATAAAATTCGTATGGAATCTAATGAAGATGAAGAGTATATGAATGCTGCTGAGTTGTATCTTAAGGCAGCAAACAAAAATAATGCGGAAGCACAATACTGGTTATCTATTATGTATTTAAAGGGGATGGGAGTGGAGGAGGATGATGATCATGCGATGCATTGGGTGTCGGTTTCATCTGATCAAAACTATCCACCAGCAAAAGAACTTTTGCATCACTTGTTAACTTATGATGAAGCGCTAGATTGTTAATCATAATGTGCTAATAAAGCTAATTCAATAGGGTGATAGTTTTCTGTGTGATGAAATAATCGCTCTATCAAGTCTGGTACTTTTATATAGTTAGGTAGCACAACAAGTGCTGTTTCCTGTCTTGTCAGTGTATTGCCTTCTATGGCATTAGAGGTGTAAGTCAGCTCTACCCGAAACCAGTCGTCAAGGTTGATAACAAGTTCTGGAGGGAGAGGTCTATATTGATCAAGCTCCCTTTTTTTACTACTTCACAAAGAGAGCTTCTTTCTATCATTGCCTATTATAGATTTTAAATGAAAATGGATAGGTTTAACTTTTGCCCTATGAAAGAAAGTAACATATTGTATTCTTAATCGGATTAATTTCGTTTAACTATACAAATATATACTATACTAATATACCATGAATCATTTAGCATCTTTAACTAACCCCGTTATCAATCATGCAACTCTTGTATCGGTTTTAGGTAGCTATGCACGTCCTAATGATAAGATCAGTGAACTCATTGCAAAGCATCAGCTGGTACCTTTAAAGCGTGGTTTATATCTTATTGCAGATTCACAACAACCATCACTAGAATTGATTGCTAATCATTTACATGGTCCCAGCTATGTCTCAAGGCATTGGGCTTTGAGCTATTACGGCTTACTAACAGAGCATGTTTCTGCCATTACTTCCATGTGTATTGGTCGCTCCCGGCAAGTAGAAACAGCTCGGGGAAATTTTCACTATCAAGCTATTCCTGATTTCTATTACTCTGTTGGAATAGAGAGTATCCAGCGAGATAAAATAGCTTTTATGATGGCGACACCTGAAAAAGCTTTAGCTGACCTGCTGGTTTCTACGCCCAAGCTACGCATTCAATCTTCACGCGCTATAGCTAGTTATTTGCAGGATGATTTGCGACTTGATAGTGATGATCTGGTCAAACTGAATGCTTCTTGTTTTTACGATTTCGCGCAACGAGGTTACAAGTCAAATATGCTTGTTTATCTGGGTAAAGCCATAGAAGGCTTATCTGAATCAAGGATTTCCCATGATTGATACTATGCTCAAGCGTTATTCTATTCATACGTCAGATGATTATCATCAGGCATTGCGTGAAATAATGCAGGAAATAGCATTGGCAGGGCTTTATCGCGGTGGTTTCTTTGAAAAGACTGCTTTCTATGGGGGAACTGCTTTACGGATATTTTACAAGCTTGATCGTTTCTCTGAAGACCTTGATTTTTCATTGCTTGAAACTGATAAAGATTTCACACTTGATCCTTATTTTTCCGCGATAGAAAAGGAATTTCATGCACTAGGTATTGCTGTTGATATTAAAACAAAACAAAAAAAGAAGAAGACACCTGTAGAGTCAGCTTTTTTAAAAAGTGATACCTCAATCCATATCCTTCAACTAGAAAGCACTCTTCACCAAACATGGGCAGAAAAATCAAAACGCCCCATCAAAATAAAGTTTGAAGTTGATACACAACCACCATTAGGTTTTGTAACTGAAGAGAAGTTATTGTTACAGCCTTTTTCTTTCTATGTAAAATGTTATCAGGCAAGTGACCTCTTTGCTGGAAAGCTTCATGCCCTGTTATACCGTAGCTGGAAAAACCGCATCAAAGGTCGTGATTGGTATGATTTTGAATGGTATATCCGTCAAGGTTTTCCAGTTCACCTTGAACATTTTTTACAACGTGCTCATCAAAGTGGTTACTTAACCGAGCAAGATAGCATTACACTTGAGGATATTCAGCTATTACTACAGCAACGTATTCAGGTAATAAACTTTGAACAGGCAAAACAAGATGTCTTTCCATTTGTGAGTAAAAACAATGATCTGAATATATGGTCACAAGAATATTTTTCTGAGCTTGTATTACGACTAACAATATCTTAAGCAATAGCGAGTAGACTAAGGCAATAAACAGCATCTCCTTTCAGGTAGTTATCCTAGATTATCGAGATAGGAACAGAAACACCGACATATCATTCTCCATACTAAAAGTACAAACTTTTTCCTGATTACGTACATATCTCAGCCATAGTTACAACTACAGGGTAGATGCAGAAAAATTTCACTATAAAATAGCAGGTTATGGGTAACGACTGTATGGACACAGGAGGTAGGGTAACGCATGGAGCAGTTACCGAGGAACGAACCCCAACAATATAGTTTAGATTTTGTTGGGGTTCCTATCGTCACCCCAACCTACTGATTTCACACTCTATTCATAGGTATGGCTGAGACATGTACGTAATCAGGAACTTTTTAGTTCAAGTTTATGAATAATTGCAGGAGGGTAACCGCTTTGCATGAGTATCAAATTCATTAGCAACCTAGCTGTTCGCCCATTGCCCTCAGAAAAAGGGTGAATGGTAACGAGTTAGTCTATTTTCATCAATAGTATCACCAATGCTTCGGAAATTTCCTGAGTATGTAAATTTGTTTTTTTATTATGTTGATATAGCCACCTTTGCGTAAATCACCGAGTATTCGAGAGACCATTTCTCGTGATGAGCCAATCATTTCGGCAATTTCCTGATGCGTGAAACGGGGTGTAACGATCTGTCCATTATCATTGATGGCTTCTTTATGCAGGACATGGGCTAAACGGCCATAAGTGTCCTGTGATGTTAGTATTGATATCTTCTCATCTAACTCACGTATCGTTGAGGTCAATGCCCGCATAATGGGGAAAGCTGCTTCGGGATGTGTGTCTATATAAAATTTAAACTGTTCGTAATGCAGCACCATGACTTCTGTTTTTGTTAGCGTAATAATAGATGCTGAGCGTGGTTTGCCATCTAGCAGGCTTAGTTCGCCGCAGTAATCACCGTCATTAAGAAAAGCAAGGATTGTCTGGTTGCCCTCTTCATCATTCACATAAACTTTCAAATGGCCTGCAAGTATCAGGAATAAATTCCGGCTGTTATCTCCTTGTGTGATGATATGAACGTTTTTTTCGATCACTTTTTTTGTCATCATTGTGGCAAGCTCGTCCCTGGCTTCGCGGTCGAGTTCTTTAATTATTTTTATATGTGATAGCATCTAAAAAACATTCCTTGTGAAGTGTCACTACCAAGTCAATTCAAGTTCGATATGCTCATAGCCTAATTCAACATAATCTTTAATCTGACTCGGGCCATAGGGAACCACATCTATATAATCGGGAAAACTGTCTTCATCAAGGCCTAGAAGGTGAGCCATGGATCCACAAACATGAGTGACTACCTCCTGTTGATCCCAGCTCTGGATAAAATAATGTAGTTTGGTATATTCTTTTACAGAGCTATTGCTTAGCGATCCAACCTCGTCACCATGAGCGAGAATGGCGATGCGCAATTTAGGATGGGTGTTTCTTAACTTGTAGATGTAATAGTTAAGGCGAACGGCAACCCAGCTAAAGGCATCTTCTTCATATTCCCTGAGGGTAAAAATAATGCCAGAGGGAGGGTGTTTTATAAACCACTCGATTTCTTCAAGCTCCTCCATGGGTTCATTGGGCTTGCAAGGCGGTTTTGCATCTTTAGCGTAAGACGGTAGGGTGGTTGAGAATATTATCAATAAGAATAAAGTTTTAATAGTTTTGAGCATTAACTGTCTTTGTCACAATGATAGAGGAGCTCTTTTTAGTATACGTAATGTATGAGAATTTATTGGTTTTAGTTTGCAAAGCGCATATTAATGCGGTTCTCATGGTCTTTGATGTTGTTATCCTGTACCCTGCACGCGCTATTAACTAGAGAAAACGATAATGAGATTTGACTCATTGGGCTTATCGGCCCCAATTTTGCAAGCCATCTCCGAAAATGGTTATGAAACTCCTTCCCCGATTCAGGCACAGGCAATACCTGCCGTCATTGCGGGAAAAGACGTGATGGCTGCTGCACAGACCGGTACGGGTAAAACAGCGGGATTTACCTTGCCCTTGCTAGAGCGTTTATCTAAAGGTCCTAAGGTCAAGGCTAATCAGGCGCGAGCGCTTATCCTTACCCCCACTCGTGAGTTGGCGGCTCAAGTTGGAGCTAGTGTTACTACTTATGGTAAACATCTATCTCTCAAATCCACAGAAGTATTTGGTGGCGTTAAAATAAATCCACAGATGATGCGCTTGCGTAAAGGCGTTGATGTGCTGGTTGCGACACCTGGTCGATTGATTGATTTGCACAATCAGAATGCTATTCGTTTTGATCAATTAGAAGTGTTGATATTAGACGAAGCAGATCGAATGCTGGATATGGGTTTTATCCACGATATTCGGAAAATTTTGGGTTTCTTACCTAAGAAACGTCAGAACCTGATGTTCTCTGCAACATTCTCAAATGATATTCGCAATCTAGCGAAAGGTATGATTAACAATCCTGTTGAGATATCAGTTAGCCCCCGTAATACAACGGCGGAAAATGTTAAGCAATGGATTTGTCCAGTTGATAAAAAACAGAAATCTGCTTTGCTTGTCCAGCTAATTAAAGATGAACAATGGAAGCAGGTTTTGGTTTTCACCAGAACCAAGCATGGAGCCAATAGGTTGACCAAACAGCTTGAGAATAAAGGCATTCAGGCTGCGGCTATTCATGGTAATAAAAGTCAGGGCGCGCGTACTAAAGCATTAGCTAATTTTAAGAAAGGTTCTGTTCGAGTATTGGTAGCCACAGATATTGCGGCAAGAGGTTTGGATATTGACCAGTTGCCTCACGTGGTTAACTTTGATTTACCAAACGTAGCCGAAGATTATATACATCGCATTGGGCGTACTGGTCGTGCAGGTCGTCGTGGTCAGGCAGTTTCATTAGTTAGTGCTGATGAAGTGGCAGAACTTGCTGATATAGAACATTTGATTAAACAGTTGTTAGAACGCAGATTAATTGATGGTTTCGAGCCTGATCATGATGTGCCACCCACAAACTTAGATAGAAAGCCTAAAAAACCCAAGAAGTCTAAGGACGGACGTAATAGTGGAAATAATAAAGGCAAATCAGGGCAACGATCTAATAAGAATAGACAGCAAAAGCCTTGGAAGAAGAAATCAGACAGTGGTGATCAACAAGGGCAGAGAAGGCCGCGTCGTAATCGTAATAAAAAGAATCGACCTAAAGAAAGTGCAAATGATGATACGAATGATTAAACCTAAAAAATGCAGTTGAAATTCCTTTATCTTCAGTACTCTAGTCATTCTCGCTACGTTTCAACTGAGTTT
>CAZDMX010000006.1:0-15648 GCA_964506085.1 uncultured Thiothrix sp.
AGAAGCTATCACGAATAGCGTTATGGTATTCGGGACACCTTAAATTCGGTTTGCTAAGTCCTGTTCCTCGTTGATCAAATAACACAAGGTCACGATGAAAGTCAGCCTCTTTAAACCAGGATAACCAATAGCCTTCAATCTGTGCTTTCTCAAGACCTGCTCCGGAGCCGGGACCGCCGGCCATATAGAGAATAGGGTCATTTTTCCGATTATAACCCTGATATTTCATGACGATAACAGGAAGCGCAAATGCGGATGCTCCACCTTCTTTTTCTGGAGCCGTATGGAGGTACGCACAGTTCACTCCTTTTGGAGCCTCAAACCAGCAATCCTGCCATATTAGACGCGCACCATTTTTCAACACCACATCTGTTTTATTGGCAGATATGGCTTGTTCTTGACTAATCTGGTAGATAAAAAACACAGCCAGAATGGTCAGAATGAACGCAGTAATAGAAAGAAAAGTTTTCCGCATGTGTTACTTATGGCAAGCCCTTAGGGTATTAGGGGTGGGTCGTATGTCGCGACTCTACTAAAGATTGCAAAATAGTAACAATTCTACAGATGTTGTCAATCTTTATACGGTTCCATGAGGTAATCTTATAACCATGATATTGTAAAAAAATCAGTAATCATGTGATAACTGATAGATGTCTGGTTGGAATGGAGTAGCAAAACAGGTCGAGACCGACATTTTGGACTAGACGATGTACAATAGATTTATGCATAAAAAAACTAACAGCGATTTCTCCTCATTTGAGCTTTCAACGGCTCTTTTATTTGCTATCAAAAAAGCCGGCTATGAAAGCCCGACCAACATTCAAACGACTGCTATTCCAGCTATTTTGGCTGGGGGTGACGTACTGGCGAGTGCTGAAACGGGTTCGGGTAAGACTGCGGCATTTGTTTTACCGCTGTTGCAAAAGATTATTGAACAGAAGGAGGAAGATGGCTGGATAGCTGCCAAAGGTCGCCACGTGCGAGCGCTTATCTTGGTTCCTACGCGTGAGTTAGTGGTACAAATCCGCGATGAGGTTAAGTTGTTAGCTCAGGAAATCAAGCCAGAAGTTCGCTGCTTGAGTGTTTATGGGGGTGTCAAAATAGATTCGCAAATAAAAGCCATGAAAAGTGGCGTAGATGTGCTTATCTCTACTCCTAACCGCCTTTTGGATTTAGCAGAAGAACACGCTCTTAAGTTTAATAAGCTACAAACCGTGGTGATAGATGAGGCAGATCGTCTAGTCGATACACATTTTAAAGAAGAAATAGAAGCAGTTCTCAAGCGCTTGCCCAATAAGCATCAGAAATTATTGTTTACTGCCACTTTTCCGGAGAGCATCCGTTCATTAGTAAGATCGTTTATGGACAAGCCTACGATTATTAACCTTGAACAGCACCTAGAATCAGTTATTGATCAGCATGTGGTTACCGTAAACGCAGATAAAAAACAGGCCTTGTTAGTACATTTGTTAAAAGAAAATGACTGGCAGCAAGTGCTTGTTTTTTGTAGTGCCAAGAAAACCTGTGATCAAGTGGTGAATAAGCTGACGGAACAAGGTGTAGGTGCTGTCGCATTGCATGGCGATAGGGAACAAAAAGAGCGACTGGCTGCTGTTGATGCGTTTAAAAACGGAGATATTCGAGTGCTTGTAGCCACTGATGTGGCATCCCGTGGGTTGGATGTGGAGCGTCTGGATTGTGTGATTAATTTTGAATTACCTCGTTCTCCCAACGATTATACGCATCGAATAGGGCGTACGGGTCGGGCAGGAAAAAGTGGGCAAGCCATCTCGCTGATTGCTCACCATGAGTACGCACATTTTTCCGTCATTGAGAAAAGGAATGGGCTTAGGCTTGAGCGTGAGCAAGTGACAGGCTTTGAAGCCAGTAAAAAAGCGCCACCACCACCACCTCGAAAAAAACCGAAGAACAAAATAAAAACCAAGCTATCCAAGAAAAAGCTTCAGAGATTACGCGAAAAAAATGAAGCGAAACCTTATCTGGCCAGAAAGAAAGATCCTCGCACAGTCTCTAAAGTAGAAGATGAGGGTGGGGACAAAAAGCGGATGAATTCCAAATACATCCCCAAACCCAGCCCCAAATATGAAACCGAAACCAGAACCAACACAGAGGCAAATAAAAACCCATGGTCTCAACCTAGCACCAGAAAAGAAGCTGCTAGTAGAGATGTTGAAAGTAAAGTTTCCACGCCAAAGAATAAAAAGCGGACACCCGTAGAAAAAACAACGAGGTCAGAAAAGATTATCAACAAGCCCAAAGAAGAAGACAATGAGACCCCGGTCAATGAGCATATATGGGGAAAGCGAGAGTAGTGTGCTGTATGCCTAAATACTAAGTTCCACTTCATATCCCCCAAATTTACGAATATTAATAACCCCGGTATCAAAAATCAGGTACTGCCCTTTGATACCTTGCAGGATTCCAGAAACTTCGGGGGTCTTATCGAAATTCATGGATTTCACGGCAGTTGGATATTGCTGCACAGGATACTCAATCTCAATCACGTCTTCATATTCCAGTAACTCAACAGCCTCTTCACCAAAACGCTCCTGAAGTTGGCTTATTTCTATCTCAGCTTCTGCAAATATCTCATCACGATAGGTGGCTAAATCAACGGGTTCGATACCACCTTTCAACATGCGTTGCCACTGCGTTTTATCACTGACGTATTCTTTTATTTCTACTTCAGCCAAGCCTGAAATGAGCCGAGACTCAACCATCAAAATGGGTAGTGCCTGAATAGCTCCCTGATCAATCCAGCGGGTGGGAAGTTGATTATGGCGAGTAATGCCGACTTTGACCCCAGAAGTGTTAGCCAAGTAAACATAATGAGGCTGCATACAATTTGCCTCCCCCCATTCTGGTTCTCGGCAGGTGTCTTCCTCGTAGTGACATAGCTCCGGTCTAACGATACACATATCGCATTGCGCCAGCCGACGCACACAAGGAAAGCAATAACCCTGATTGAAGCTTTTCTTGGTGAGTCTGCCACAATGCACACAGTTAATAGAGCCAGTGTGAGTTAGCGTGACCTTTTCTCCTATCGCATCAGAAATAGGCACGAGTTTCTCGCCGAGGACTAAGGAGTAATGAACGGGGTTTTGCAACTCCACTTTCATTTTTCTTAAATGACCAGTTATATTCATAGTGTGATAGTACCTAAAAAGAGGTCAAAGTGACCACTAATTCTCTATTGAGATTAGAGTTACTTATTGAAACATGCCATCATTGCCCCAATATCCCGTTATCCGCGGAATTAACTTTTAAAAGGTAAGAATTATGGACGTAATGGAACGAATTGATAGCGCAGTCAAAGAAAATGCGGTTATCATTTTTATGAAAGGTACACCTAAACTCCCACAATGTGGTTTCTCAAGTCGTACCTCTGAGGTCTTAATGTCCTATGGCAAGCCCTTTGCGTATGTCAATGTGATTGAAGATCCTGAAATATTCCAAAATCTGCCCCGTTATCAGAACTGGCCTACATTTCCTCAAGTTTATATCAATGGTGAACTTATTGGTGGACATGATATTACTTTGGAAATGCACGAGAATGGTGAGCTGAAAACAGCTTTGGATGCTGCTAATACAGACTCCGAAGAAGCCTAGAAAAACTTGCTGGAGATGGTAGTTATCTCCAGCCTCAGCTGTCCTTCCTTTCATTTCTTGGTATAAACTTACGGCCTTGGGCAGCCGACAGGATGCCATGAAGTATATTTATTTCAGGTCTGCTTAGTTCAATGCGCCCAATAATACTACGCAGTTTGCGCATGATTAAACGCGGTTTATCTGGATCAAGGTAGCGTAGGTCTACTAGTGTCTCCTCAAGATGCTTATAAAACACCTCGATTTCCTTAGTGTCAGTGCGTTCTTGAGCTTTACTCGATGGGTCAGTCTGGCTTGGTTCTGTGTAATTTATTGCCATCGCACATTCGTAACTAAGTACCTGAACAGCTGCAGCAAGATTTAAAGAACTGAAATTAGGGTTGACAGGAATCGAAACAAGAAACTGGCAACTTTCCAATTCCTCATTGGTTAGCCCCGAACTTTCACGACCAAAAACAATAGCTATCTTTCCCTGCGTGGATCGTTTGGCAACAAACTCGCCACAACTTCGAGCATCCATAACAGGCCATTGAATAGAGCGCTGATCGCGTGCACTAGTGCCAATAACGGTATGACAGTCGGCAATAGCCTGTTTTAAAGTAGGTACAATCGTTGCCTGAGACAACACAGAGTCAGCACCAGAAGCCATGGCAGTAGCTTGTTCGTCAGGATAATGAGCAGGGTTTACAAGACACAGGTCTGTTATGCCCATCGTTAGCATGGCTCTGGCAGCAGAACCAATATTCCCGGGATGTGAGGTCGCAATGAGAACAATGCGTATATTGTTGAGACTCATAATCTGCTATCCTTCGCGGCCTTAAGTTATATTTCATTTCCTGGAAAGATCACCTATGCACCCGATGCTCAATACAGCCGTCACCGCAGCGCGTAAAGCTGGCGACATTATTTCCCGATATTCAGATCGTGTAGATCAGTTAGATATTCAGGAAAAAGAACAAAGTGATTTTGTCAGTCAAGTCGACAAAATGGCAGAAGAAGCGATCATTGATACGCTTCACTATGCTTACCGGGATCATTCTATACTAGCTGAAGAGTCAGGACGACATAAAGGTGATAGCGCCTACGAATGGATTATTGATCCATTGGACGGCACTACCAACTACCTCTACGGAATCCCCCAGTATGCCGTCTCAATTGCGGTTACTCGTGATGGAAAGCTCTTCCAGTCAGTCATCTACAATCCTGCTAATGGCGATTTATTTACCGCATCCAGAGGACAAGGTGCGACTTTAAATAATAAACGCATGCGTGTTACCCCGCGACGATCCATTGAAAATGCACTATTGGTTACAGGTATTCCTTATAGAGTCAATCAAGATATGGATTTATATCTTGAAACATTGAAAGCTTTGGCTCCTGATACAGCGGGTATTAGACGTCCAGGATCAGCAGCACTAGATCTAGCTTACGTTGCAGCAGGGCGCTACGATGGTTTTTGGGAGTTTGATCTAAAACCTTGGGATATTGCTGCGGGTATACTCATGGTGCAAGAGGCTGGAGGTCTTGTGAGCGATATGCTGGGTGGCGATACGCACATGGAATCGGGTGATGTGGTTGCAGCAAGTCCGAAAGTTTTTCGTGATATGCATAAGCGTATACACCCTGTCGTTAAAGAAGCCCTAAAGAGTGGATAAAAAATAGAATACAATCAGTTTCTTAGAAAAAACTATACAAATTATGTAATTTGTATATAATAGGCGTTGATTTGTTGAATAGTTGTGTTAAAGCAGTATCCTACAAATCAAATTTCGCTAGTTTTATTTAGGAAGTACCCATAAAGACATAAGTCGTTTTCATAAGGCTGAACACCCCTGGTTTTACCGTAGTTAGTAAACAGTTTCCTGTTTATTTCATCAGGTACTTTCTAAACGTTTCATCCTCCAAATTACTTAAGTCTCAGGCTATCTTTCCCTAATAACGGCACATTAATGTAACGCCGATATTTATCAGCAATACCAAGAGAAAATTATGTCAGATGTAATAAATGGAACCGTTAAGTGGTTCAACGATGAGAAAGGTTTTGGTTTCATCGAGCAGGAAGGTGGAAACGATGTATTTGTACACCACACAGCAATCAATGGTACGGGCCGTAAGACCCTACAAGACGGTCAGAAAGTTACTATGGAAGTAACTGACGGACAGAAAGGTTTACAGGCTGAAAACGTAACGCCCCAGTAACTTTTAATTTAAATACTGATCGCATATCTATGTGGTCAGTATTTATTGTTGCAACAGCAACAGCTCTTCTACAATATTGAACTGCTACTCAGCAGATTGATCAAATCTATTATTCTTAGCTTTCCCTAAACACCTTGATACCAAGCCTTATGAGAACTGTTCTTTTTGAACAAAATCTGGAAAAGTTCCCCTCACTTTCTTTCGTCCCAGAATACTTTCACAGTCTCTGAAGACTCACCTTCAAAAGACTGAACTCAAACCTCAATCAAGCAGAATATCTTCATCAAAAGCATCTGAAAGTTGGCGGCGTAATGCACGTTCTTCCAGTATATCTTCAATGTTCTTGCGGACTAAATGGCGTTGTTCCTTGGAAGGGTTGGAGTCTGGCTTGAGCTCAGCTTCTTCGGGAGCACTATCGCCGCTAAGATCAAGCTCTTCCATATCATCAAGGTCTAAGACGACTAAATCCTTATCTTCTTTCGTTAATGTATTTTGATTTTCAAGTTGCATGATTACTCCTGTTGTTATTATTGTTATTTGAGTTTTCAAATGTTGGTTAGTGGTTGATTAAAACTAACAACGGGTAAATTTATTTTCAGTTACCACGCCATCAAGCTTTACATCCCAAGTATTAGGGACGATTTTATCTGAGTATTGGAATTCATACGCATAACCAATTAATAAGGGTTTTCTCATCTCTTCAGATTGTTTAAACCCAAAAGTACGATCATAAAAACCACCACCCATTCCTACTCGATTCCCCTGTAGGTCAAAACTAACTAAGGGTGTTATGACAAGATCTAGCTTCTCAGGTTTGATCAAGTCATGTTCCGTAAATTCGGGTTCCGGTATCCCATATTGATTTTTTATAAATTTAGTTGTTTTACCTACTTTAATAAAATGTAGTCCTTTTTCTGCCTTTTTTTTAAGTACGGGTAAATAAAATTCTGCTTTACCAGTTCCATGTCGTGCTTGCAGAAGCATAGTTGGGTCGGCTTCACCTGCGACAGGCAAGTAATACGCAATATGTTTTGCCTGAGTAAATTCAAAGGAATCCTTTAATCGTTTGGCAATCAGTAGCGAAGTCTGCTTGATGTTGTCAGTGCTCAGAATCGCTCTTTGCTTTTTAATATGTGTACGCAGTTGTTGCTGGATATCCATTTGTTTATCTAACCATAATGTCGACCGTGTGTGGTTGCTACTTTCAAGCGCTTCCCTGTTTTTATTTTAGTAGATTTGAGGCCATTTATACGCATAATTTTGCGAACACTGGTGCGGTATCTCTTTGCGATGCGAAATAGAGTGTCGCCAGCTTTGACTCGGTGAGTAATAATTCTTCGCTTCTTCGTTCTTGTGCCTTTCTTATTTTTTTTCTTATATTTACGATACTTCTTGGTCACTTTTCCTTGCTGTGATGAAGTATAATTGACCCGCCCAAATTTGGGGTTCGAAGGTATATAAGCAATATCTATTCCATAGGCTCGTGGATTGCTATAAATCTCTTTGAAGGCTAATAGACGCGGCACGTAGTTGCGTGTTTCTTTAGGTAGTCTTAAGTGCCAAAAATCGGTAGGTAGACCACGCTTGCGGTTTTTGGCAATTTCGCGATGTACTCGTGCTTCACCACAGTTATAAGCGGCTAGGGATAATAACCAGTCACCGTCAAATTGACGATTCAAATCTTGTAGATAACTAAGTGCTGCATTCGTTGATGCTTTGTAGTCATAGCGAGCATCATAGCGTTTTGATACAGGTAAACCATAACGCCTGGCGGTGCCTGGGATAAATTGCCAGAGTCCTGCGGCATGTGCGTGAGAATAGGCTTTGTTCTTAAATGCACTTTCTACAAAAGGAAGTAAGGCTATTTCCGATGGCATCTGTCGGCGTCTCACCTCAGCTATAATAGAAGGTAAATAAGCCTCTGAACGTTTGCTTAAAATAGTCATTTGCTGAGGCATACGTGCATAGGATTTGATATAACGCCGTACTTTAGCCTTGTTATTATAGTTCCCAAATTGATAGCCTTGATGGATTTGTGACCAAGTCTGTTTTAGTCTGTTTTGCTGGGTGTTTGCTGGGTGATTTGCTTTGTTGTACTGAACTCTTTGATAGTTGGCTTGTTGTCCTGCTGGATTATAGCGAGCGGATCGAATGGCAGGTCGAATGGCCTGTTGTTTGTATTTTTCTGCGTGACCTATGTAGCGTTTTGTAGCTTGTTGATTACGATAAGTAGCCGTATTGTGTGGTTTCTTTTTAACGCTATTTTTAATAGTACTTTGCGTGCGAATATAAGCCTGTTGATACTGATTAATGTATTTCTGCTTATTTATTTGCTTGCGTTGTGTATGATCATAGCTAACACCAGTCGCAGCAGGTATGGCACTTGGTACGGCTTCTTTAATTGGATATTGCGTACACGCTGATACAGCAAGTATGATTAAGCTGGCAGAAAATACCAGTTTAAGTGGAGTCAGTTTCATTGTAAGCCCATATTTATTTATTTTATTATTTTTTGAATAGCTTTTTATTGTTAGTAATGCGATTCATGTAGCTTGCAGAAATATGCAACAATTGAATATCGATTACAAGGATTTTCTACGAGTGGTCTTAGAAGAAGACGAAAAAAAACACCTATATGCGGCCTGTTCTGCTTGGTATGAAACACCTGCGGGGCAATTTGCCTTGCAAAAACTGGAAGACAAAATAAGTGAAAATCTGATAGAGATATTCGGTTATTTCGCACTAGAGTCGGGAGCACTTTTAGATTCTCATCAATTTCTGGGTGAATCAAGAGTAGATACTCGCTTTTCGTTAGGTAGGTATGCAAAGACAGCATCAATAAAAGCAGATATGGAAGCATTACCTATTGATTTTGATAGTGTTGATCTGGTAATAGCTAGCCATGTCTTAGAGTGTTCACGAGACCCTCATCAAGTGCTACGTGAGATTGACCGGGTCTTGGTAGCCGACGGTCATTGTATTTTTATCGGCTTCAACCCGTTGGCTTTCTGGCATAGTCGCCGGTCATTCTGCGTTTCTAAAGAAACTGATCAAAACCCTCATCTATACGGCGTGAGCAGAGTTAGAGATTGGCTTTCTTTACTGGACTGGAAAGTGAATAAAATTTCCTACGCAAGTTTTAGGCCGACCTTTATGAAAGGTAAAATATTTGATCGCTTAGAGAAAATGGAAAAATGGGGTAGTTTATACTGGCCTATTTTTGGTAATCTCTACATCATCTATGCACAAAAGCAAGTGGTCGGAGGCATTCTGCGAAAACCGCAATGGCAGACAAGCAAAGTGCTGACTCCCGACGTTGTTATTCCTACTACGCCTAGTGCGTCTACTATCCCCGGGAGTTCACAAAATCGTGACCGAAAATGAGAATCAGAAACCCGTTGAAGTTTATACCGATGGTGCCTGTCGAGGTAATCCAGGGCCGGGTGGCTGGGGGGCGCTATTACGCTATGGTAATACAGAAAAAGAGTTGTACGGTTATGAAGCGGATTCGACTAATAATAAAATGGAATTAATGGCGGCGATCCGTGGGCTTGAAGCATTAACACGATCGTGTGATGTGGTACTAACCACTGATTCCCAATATGTCAGGCAAGGCATAACAAAATGGATTCATGGTTGGAAAAAGAAGAACTGGAAAACGGCACAAAAGAAACCAGTAAAGAATAAAGAACTTTGGCAACGGTTAGATGCAGCCGCTGAAAAACATAATGTGCAATGGAACTGGGTGAAAGGTCATAGTGGACATGTGGAAAATGATCGCGCTGATGAATTAGCGAACAGAGCCATTGATGAAAAGAAAATATAATTATTAGCGTCCAAAAACACCCCCCTCCCTCTAAGGAGGATGTTGTAAGAGTAATATTTTTGTAGGTTGATAAGGAACCATCCGACAAGTCATTCTCTACTTTTGCGACAACCTCCTACAACACGAGAAAGAAATGACACGACAAATAATACTAGATACAGAAACAACAGGATTAGACCCGCAAGAAGGTCATCGCATGATCGAGATTGGTTGCGTAGAGATGATCAAGCGCCGTGTCACCAATAACGACTACCATCAATACCTGCAACCAGATAGAAAAATTGATGAAGAAGCCCAAGCTGTTCATGGTATTTCACCTGAATTCTTGGCTGACAAGCCACGCTTTAGTGAAGTAGTGGATGAGTTTATGGAGTACATAAAAGGTGCTGAACTCATTATTCATAATGCCCCCTTTGATGTTGGGTTTATCAATAATGAATTGAAATTAGTCGCCTCTAAATGGGGGCGATTAGAAGATCACTGCACCCTTCTAGATACACTGGTAATGGCGCGTGACACCTATCCAGGGCAGCGCAATAGTCTTGATGCGCTATGTAAACGTCTGGATGTGAATAACCAACATCGTGAGTTACACGGAGCCTTGTTAGACTCACAGATTCTCGCCGATGTTTATCTGGCAATGACAGGCGGACAAAAGAGTCTCATGCTGGATAGCAATGATGATTCAGGTAGCCAAGGTGAACATAGATCGGAAATTATCCGGCTTAATAAAGACCGTTCTGGGTTAAGAGTAATTGCTGCAACTGAAGACGAACTTAGCCATCATAAAGAAAGATTGAACGTGATCAGTGAAGCAGCAGGACGTTGTTTGTGGCAAGAGTAAACCCATCGTGATGGTTGTAACTCTGTAGGGTGGGAGGATCCCACCATTTCGTGGCTTACCATTCAAATTCAACCTAAAAAACGCAGTAGTTTCAATTGCGTTTTTTAGGTTCAACTACTGTTTAAGCCGATAACCCGTCTTAAATATCCAGCTGACTATCGCCAGACAAACCACTAAAAACACCACGATCATAGCCAGACTAATCCCCACACTCACATCAGAAACCTCAAAGAAGCTCCAGCGAAAGCCACTGACCAAGTATAAAACGGGATTAAAAAGGGTTACGGTCTGCCAAAACGGTGGCAACATGCTCACCGAATAAAAGCTACCTCCAAGGAATACTAACGGTGTGATCACTAGCATAGGAATGACCTGAAGCCTTTCAAAGTTCCCCGCCCAAAGCCCAATAATAAAACCAAACAGACTGAATGAAATACAGGTCAGCAGCAAGAAAGTTACCATCCATATCGGGTGGGCAATTTTCAACTCAACAAAAAAACTGGCGGTAAATAAAATGACACAGCCAATAATGAGTGATTTGGTGGTCGCAGCACCGACATATCCTAGCAAAATCTCGAAGGGGGAAACGGGCGCTGACAAGACCTCATAGATACTTCCCGTAAATTTGGGGAAGAAAATACCAAAAGAAGCATTGGCGACACTTTGGGTAAGGACTGCAAGCATGGTCAGCCCCGGTACAATAAACAAACCGTAAGAAACGCCTTCAATATTCTCAATGCGCGAACCAATAGCAGAACCAAAGACGACAAAATACAGAGCTGTGGAAATAACAGGGGATGCCAGGCTTTGAAAAAGCGTCTTCCATGCTCGCAACATTTCAAATTTGTAAATGGCTTTGATAGCGTGAATATTCATTGGCTATCGCCATTATTGACTAAGCTCACAAAAATATCTTCCAGAGAGCTTTGCGTGGTTTGCAGGTCTTTGAAGGCAAGGGTTTTATCATTATTAATCGCTTGTAGTAGTGCGGTAATTCCAGTGCCTTCTCCTCTGGTATCATAGGTATAAACAAGTTGGTTACCCTCATCCGAAAGCTCTAAATCATATTTCGAAAGAGACTCAGGCAAGGCTGGAATAGCTTCTTTTAGCTCAATGATGAGTTGTTTCTTGCCTAGTTTCTGCATTAAAGCGAGCTTGTCTTCAACAAGTAGCAATTCTCCATTGTTAATGACACCTACACGATCAGCAATCTCTTCCGCCTCCTCGATATAATGAGTGGTGAGAATAATAGTCACGCCCGACTCACGTAAGCGACCAACAATAGCCCACATGTCTTTGCGAAGCTCAACATCAACGCCGGCTGTCGGCTCATCTAGAAATAATATTCTAGGCTCATGGGAGAGTGCTTTGGCGATCAATACACGTCGTTTCATCCCTCCCGAAAGTGTGCGTAACTCGCTATATTTTTTATCCCAAAGCGATAAATCTTTAAGAAGTTGTTCAAGATAAGCATGATTCTTGGGCTTGCCAAATAGCCCGCGACTAAAATTAATCGTATTCCATACCGTATCAAAAGCCCCGAGTGTTAACTCTTGAGGCACAAGCCCAATAAGTTCGCGGGATTTTCGATAATCAGAAATAATGTCATAGCCATCGACTTTCACCGTGCCGTCGCTAGGCGAAACAATACCGCAAATAATGGAGATAAGCGTTGTTTTTCCCGCACCATTAGGACCGAGCAAAGCAAGAATTTCGCCAGACTCAATTTCAAGATTCACTTGCTTGAGTGCTTGATGTCCCGTTTCATACGTCTTGGAAAGGTTTTTAATTGAGACAATAGATTGCATGTCAAGATACTACGTGATTTAAGAATGAGGATAAAGAAGCCTTTTCGGTAAACCCGTTTAGAAAGCAAATATGCTTATAAATATCGAGTAAACTGCTCCTGCGTTACTCTGCATCCATGCAGTCTTCAGCCGCAACCGACGGCTGAGACACGGGTAATCAGGATGGTCTTTATAATTATTTATCAGGATACTCACGAACCCGCAAAAAACTGGCAAACCGAGGAATACCGTTTTTCGTCAGACCATAATGCTTGTAGGTAATTAATGATCCAATAGGTGGAGGTTGTTGACGTTGGATATCACTAAAACCACTACCTATCTTAAAGCGTTTTCCTTCCATATTTTCTAACAACAAAGAACCTAACATTTCGGAAAACTTTCCTTTCCCGGGTAAGTGCTTAATGACTGTCGCCTCAGCATCCTGATAACGCTTTACTTTTAAAAGGTCGTCACTGCGTCCGGTATGATATAGCGCATCTGTGCGATGCATCATTAGGCCTTCAGCTCCTTGATGGGTGATTGTCTTTAATTTACTGATCAGCTCTTCATGGGTGTTAAGGCGAAATTGTTTGATTATCTTGATATAACGACTTTGACTAGTCGCTAATATTACTTCTAGTTGTTTCAGTCGATCACTAAAGCTGCCCTTTCCTTCGGGAAGCTCAAATATCATGTAGCGTACTTTTTCCCATTCCGCATCAATAGGCTGATGTTTTCTAACCGTGCTAACAACGGCTTCAAAGTGACCCCGTGAAATCCATAACTCACCATCTAATGGTTGTTTCGGGAAGTCGGCAAGAAACCACTCGGGCGCGTGATACACATTACCTTGTCGAGAAATAAGTTGTTTACCATTCCAGAGAGCACGTACGCCATCATACTTCTCACTGATCAAATAGCGGCTAACCTCTATCTTTTTATCATAGGTTTTCGCCAGCAAAAGCTTGGGAGGTTCTGAAAAGCTGGGTGAAAGAGGGATAAGTGTAAAAAAAATGAAAGTAATGAAAATGTATTTAAGTTGAGACATTAAGAAACGATAACGTAAGAAGTAACAACTAGATAGCCAAATGGGATAAGCGGAAGCATGACTTATATCTCATAAGGTATAGATCATTTCTTTGATAAATATCAAGCTAAGCCTGTTAATGGTGTTAATTTAACGATATATTTATCGGGTAAGTGTTGTTAAAAAGCACAGTAACACCGTAATAACACAACAGAATAGATGCTGTTGCGTAGTGCATACATACATTTTAGCTCTAGCCTTTGTGTTATTAATACTGACTAAACCCACTAAAGGAGGAACACCCAATGAGTGCTCGTAACTCTTATTGGCAAGCGAACCTGAAGCTGATGGCATTTTGTCTGGCGATCTGGTTTATTGTCTCATTTCTTTTCGGCATTCTTCTTGTCGATCAGCTCAACGAATTCAGAATAGGCGGCTACAAGCTCGGTTTCTGGTTTGCCCAGCAAGGTTCTATTTACACCTTTGTTATTTTGATCTTCTTCTATTCATGGCGAATGAATAAGCTGGATCATAAATACGACTTCCACGAAGAAGAAGGGGAATAGAAATGGATTTAACAACCTTAACTTATATTATTGTATTTGGTACTTTTGCGATGTACTTCGCGATAGCCTGGTGGGCGCGTGCATCGACAACAAGTGAATTTTATGTAGCAAACAAAGGTATACACCCCGTTCTAAACGGAATGGCAACCGCTGCTGACTGGATGAGTGCTGCGTCATTTATCTCCATGGCGGGACTCATTGCCTTTCTTGGTTATGGTGGCTCAGTCTTTTTGATGGGCTGGACAGGTGGCTATGTACTGTTAGCCATGTTACTTGCACCTTATCTTCGTAAGTACGGCAAGTTCACCGTGCCTGAATTTATTGGTGATCGCTTTTACTCAAAGACAGCAAGAATGGTCGCAGTTGCTTGTTTGATTATCGCTTCGCTGACCTACATTATCGGACAGATGAAAGGCGTAGGCGTAGCGTTCTCCCGTTTTCTTGAGTTACCTTTTGCACAAGGACTAGGTATAGGCATGTTTGTCGTATGGGTCTATGCCGTGCTCGGTGGCATGAAAGGCATTACTTATACACAGATCGCTCAGTATTGTGTATTGATCTTTGCGTATACCGTCCCCGCTGTATTCATCTCCTTGCAATTAACAGGTAACCCTATTCCACAAATTGGTCTAGGCAGTAAGATGATAGATGGTTCTGATATGTATTTGCTGGATAAGCTAGATTTGATTGTTACCGACCTTGGCTTTAAGGAATACACCACGGCGAAGCTCGGTAGTACGCTGAATATGTTTGCGTATACCCTATCGCTAATGATCGGAACAGCAGGACTGCCTCACGTGATCATGCGCTTCTTCACCGTTTCTTCAGTAAAAGCCGCGCGTTCTTCAGCGGGTTGGGCATTAGTCTTTATTGCACTACTTTATACCGTAGCTCCAGCAGTTGGCGCAATGGCACGATTGAATCTGATCAATACCATTCAGCCGGCAGACGGTGGAAACCTTGTTTACGAACAACGTCCTGACTGGTTTAAAAACTGGGAAAAAACAGGCTTGTTAAAGTTTGAAGACAAGAACGGTGATGGTAAAATTCAGTTTGTAGCTGATAAAGATACCAACGAGATGGTGAAAGTAGACCGCGATATTATGGTTCTCGCGAATCCTGAAATTGCCAAACTACCGAACTGGGTTATCGCATTAGTAGCAGCAGGTGGGCTAGCCGCCGCACTTTCAACGGCAGCAGGATTGTTGTTGGCGATATCCTCCTCCATCTCGCATGACTTAATGAAGGGGATATTTACCCCCGGTATATCGGAAAAGACAGAGCTACTCTCCAGTAGGATAGTGATGACTATAGCGGTGCTGGTGGCAGGTTACCTCGGGCTAAACCCGCCGGGGTTTGCCGCAGGCACGGTCGCCCTGGCGTTTGGCTTGGCTGCCTCCTCCATCTTCCCTGCATTAATGATGGGCATCTTCTCCAAGCGGGTTACGGCTAAAGCTGCCATCGCCGGAATGCTAGCGGGTATTGGTGTAACACTACTGTATGTATTCCAGCATCACGGCATTATGTTTATCAAAGGAACGGAGTTCCTTGGTGGCATGGAGAAAAACTGGTTCTTGGGAATCGATCCTAAAGCCTTTGGCTCAGTAGGAGCGTTAGTTAACTTCGCAGTAGCGATGTTGATCACTAACCTAAGTAGTGAACGTCCTCCAGAGCACATTCAGCATATGGTTGAAGATATACGTGTGCCGCGAGGTTCAACCTAAAAAACTCAGTTGAAACGTAGCGAGAATGACTAGAGTGCTGAAGGTAAA
>CAZDMX010000007.1:0-15470 GCA_964506085.1 uncultured Thiothrix sp.
TGCCATTGTAGAGACCCGCATCTTTGAATATCATTTTGAAAAGCGTGGTGAAAATATTATGACTAAGGAAAAGCTGTTGGCTTTTGGTGATAAGCATGCGGCCATGATTACTAAAGATAAGGCTGCCGATGCACCTTATAAATAGCTTTCCTGAGGCTAGGATACGCCAGTTTTTCGCTATAAAAGCGATCAATAGTTATTCTGTTGGTTACTTTTCTATCAAAAACCGGATAAATCCTATCTCACAGGAAAGTAGCGTTGAACAGAGTTACTTAATTAATGGAACTATAGATTAATACTTATGGGTATTGAACAAATCATATTTTATGTGTTTGCAGGTGTGCTAATTGCCGCAGCAGTCAGTGTCGTCACAGTGCGTAATCCCGTGTATGCCGCATTGTTTCTGATTCTTGCCTTCTTCAGTAGTTCTGCTATCTGGATTATGTTGGAAGCCGAGTTTTTAGGAGTTGTACTGATCCTTGTGTATGTTGGCGCGGTTATGGTGCTGTTCTTGTTCGTGATTATGATGTTGGATATCAATATCGATATTTTACGGGAAGGCTTTATACGGTATTTGCCTGTGGGGATTTTAGTCGCAGCAGTGGTCGCAGCTCAAATGATTTATGTCTTAACCTCTGATTCAATCAAAGGCTTTGTAGCACCCGTTCGTAAAGACGCTGATTATAGTAATACGGAAGCTCTGGGTGAGGTTTTGTATACAGAATATGTTTATCCTTTTGAAATCGCAGCCGTCATTTTATTGGTAGCGATTATTGCTGCCATCGTATTGACTCATCGTCAACGCAAACCAGGTACGAAATCACAGAATATTTCTGAACAGGTACGTGTGAAGAGTTCAGACCGCTTGCGGATTATAAAAATGGATTCGGTCAATAAAAAGGGAGGCGAGTAAAATGGCACAAAGTATGATTCCATTGTCTCATTTCCTCGTCATCGGTGCTTTGCTCTTTTCGATTAGTTTGTCAGGTATATTCCTGAATCGTAAGAATATGCTGATTATTCTGATGTGTATTGAATTAATGCTGTTGGCTGTGAATATTAACTTCATAGCTTTTTCACATTTCAATCAGGATATAGGAGGTCAGGTTTTTGTCTTCTTTATATTAACCGTTGCAGCCGCCGAAGCCGCTATAGGATTAGCAATACTAGTGGTGTTGTTTAGGAATCGTGGCACGATTAATGTTCAAGAACTTGATCAGATGAAGGGGTAGGGCATGAATATGGAAAGTATTTATCTCGCCATCCCGCTTGCGCCACTTATTGGTGCCATTATCGCTGGAGTATTTGGTGGTAAGATTGGTCGAAAAGCTTCGCACATAGTCACTATTGGTGGTGTTGCGATTGCCTGCATTTTGTCGTTTGTTGTGCTCAAGCATATTGCTTTTGATGGCAATACGTTTAATGGCAATGTTTATACGTGGGCAGCGGTGGAAGGTATTTCCTTTAATATCGGATTCCTGATTGATAACCTTTCTGCCATGATGATGGTAGTGGTTACATTTGTGTCGCTCATGGTGCATATCTATACCATTGGTTATATGGAGCATGATGAGAATAACTGGCCAGAGGAGAGCCTGGTGGGGAGAAACAGCTATCAACGTTTCTTTAGCTATATCTCTTTGTTTACCTTCTCCATGTTGATGCTGGTTATGTCTAATAACTTCCTGCAATTATTCTTTGGGTGGGAAGCAGTAGGTCTGGTTTCATACCTGTTGATTGGTTTTTGGTCTACACGTGACACGGCCATATTTGCCAATATGAAAGCCTTTTTGGTTAATCGTGTCGGGGATTTTGGGTTTCTGTTAGGCATAGCCGCGATATTAATGTACTTCGGTTCAATGGATTATCAGGAAGTCTTTGATGCCGCGCCTAGTGTGGTCGGTAAAACCATTAATGTCTTTGGTACAACGGAATGGTCCGTCATCACCCTTGCTTGTATTTTGTTATTTGTGGGGGCTATGGGCAAATCAGCTCAAGTGCCGTTGCACGTCTGGCTACCGGATTCAATGGAAGGCCCTACGCCTATCTCTGCCTTGATTCACGCAGCGACAATGGTTACTGCGGGTATTTATATGGTGGCGCGAATGTCACCCCTGTTTGAGCTCAGTACGACAGCACTAAGCGTGGTACTCATCATTGGTTCAATTACCGCGTTCTTTATGGGACTGATAGGCATCGTACAGAACGATATAAAACGTGTAGTAGCCTATTCAACGCTATCGCAATTGGGTTATATGACGGTTGCATTGGGTGCAGGTGTCTATGGTGCTGCTGTATTCCATCTAATGACTCACGCATTTTTCAAGGCACTGTTATTCCTTGCCGCAGGCTCTGTCATTATTGCCATGCACCATGAGCAGGATATGCGCAAGATGGGAGGCTTGAAAAAGTATATGCCCATTACTTATTGGACTTCTTTGATTGGCTCGTTAGCCTTAATTGGATTCCCTGGGTTCTCAGGTTTCTTCTCCAAAGATCTTATTATTGAGGGTGTTCATGCCTCGCAAGTTCCGGGTGCAACTTTTGCTTATTGGATGGTCTTGCTGGGTGTGTTTGTAACCGCTTTTTATAGCTTTAGAATGTTCTTCCTAGTTTTCCACGGTGAAGAGCGAATGGATGATCATACGAAACATCATCTAAAGGAATCCCCTTGGGTCATAACCTTGCCGTTGGTTGTGTTAGCTATTCCCGCTGTTATTAGTGGCTACTTGCTTGATCCTATGGTTATGGGTGACTTCTTTAAAGGAGTTATTAAAGGTGTCGGCGAAGAAGGCTCACTTATTTCAGAACTGTCGAAAAACTATCATGGTGTTGTAGCGTTTCTCATACACGGTATTATGATGCCACCTTTCTGGTTGGCTATGGGTGGCTTGGTTTCTGCATGGTATATCTATCTGCGTAAACCAGAAATTGCAACATGGTTCTATAATCGTTTCCGATGGTTACATACCTTGCTTGATAACAAATACTTTATTGATGACTTTAACCAAAAAGTATTCGCAGGTGGTGCGATCGCACTAGGTAAAGGATTGTGGAAATACGGTGATCGAATGCTAATTGATAATGGCTTGGTTAATGATTCAGCCGCCTTTGTGAAAAAATTAGCAGGATGGTCAAGGTATTTGCAAACGGGATATATGTATCACTACGCATTCTCAATGATTATTGGTGTTCTAGCTCTTATGGGCTGGGTCATCTATACGGCAGGATTTTAGGGTAAGGAATAGGAATAATGTTTATGGAAGGTTGGGCAATACTAAGTCTCGTTATCTGGCTGCCTATTATAGGTGGTTTGATAGTGCTAGTTGCTGGCGATAAGCTTTCGCGTCCTGTTGCGCTCATTTTTTCTGTACTCACGTTTTTAGCGAGTATTCCGCTTTGGACTGGATTTGATGCAAGCTCGTATCAAATGCAGTTTGAGGAGAAACATCCCTGGATTGATACGTTTAATATTTACTATCATTTAGGTGTTGATGGCATAGCCATGCCGCTAATCCTGCTGAACACCTTTATTACCGTGTTGATAGTAGTGGCGGGTTGGGAAGTGATTAAGAAAAAGCCCGCACAATATATGGCTGCTTTTCTGATTATGGAAGGCATTATAAACGGCGTGTTTGCTGCACAAGATGCGATGCTGTTTTATATTTTCTTTGAAGCTATGTTGATTCCAATGTTCTTGGTGATCGGTGTGTGGGGTGGAGTTAATCGTGTTTACGCGACGATTAAGTTCTTCTTGTATACCTTTTTCGGCTCCGTCTTCATGTTGATCAGTCTAATCTATATGTATAACCAAGGCGGTAGTTTTGCTATTGCTGATATGTATAACCTAGAGCTTGGTCTTACACCACAGATATTAATCTTCTTGTCTTTCTTGATCGCATTTGGTGTAAAAGTTCCGATGTGGCCTGTGCATACATGGTTGCCCGATGCACACGTAGAAGCCCCAACGGGTGGTTCTGTCATACTAGCGGCTATCATGCTGAAAATCGGTGGTTATGGTTTCCTTCGGTTCTCTTTACCTATGGTGCCAGATGCTGCTCGTGAGTTGACATGGCTTGTTATCTTTATGTCATTAACCGCTATTGTGTATATTGGTTTTGTTGCTCTGGTTCAGAAAGATATGAAGAAGCTGGTTGCTTATTCCTCTATTGCTCATATGGGTTTTGTTACGCTTGGTTTCTTCTTGGTTTACGCGATTTACAACAATACCGGAAGCTATGAAGGTTCTGTACTTGCCATACAAGGCGGTATGGTGCAAATGATTTCACACGGCTTTATTTCCGGTGCCATGTTCTTATGCATAGGCGTGTTGTATGACCGCATGCATACGCGTGAAATTGATGCCTACGGTGGTGTCGCTAATACCATGCCTATCTTCACTGCGTTCTTTGTTTTGTTTGCTATGGCAAATACGGGTCTACCCGGTACTTCCGGTTTTGTCGGCGAATTTATGGTTATTCTCGCCAGTTTTAAAGCAAACTTCTGGATTGCTTTCCTTGCTGCTACTACTTTGATTGTTGGAGCGGGTTATACTTTATGGCTAGTCAAACGAGTGCTGTTTGGCGGAGTTGCAAATGATGAGGTGGCGATGTTGCAGGATGTCAATAAACGCGAGTTTGGGGTTCTTGCGGTTTTAGCTTTTGCTGTATTGTTACTAGGTTTGTGGCCTCAGCCACTTTTCCATGTCATGGAAGCAACCGTCGTGCATATTGTAGATTTGGCGACGCAGACTAAACTGCCTGGAGTGAACTAATGGATTCTGTAATGAATTTTAGCTTGGTAACTCCTGAAATATTTTTGCTATCAGCGACATGTTTTATCTTATTGCTTGATGTTTTTCTAGGTGATAAATGTCGAATCCTTGGTTATCTCTCTGCGATTGGTGCAATGCTGACGACTGCTTTGCTAGTAGTGGTCTCTTATGGTGGTGATAAGGCCGAAGCGTTAAATGGCATGTTTGTACTGGACAACATGGCTATAGTGTTAAAGACATCTGTGTTGCTTATCGTAGTTGCAATATTTATCTACGCGCGTCCATATCTCATCGACCGAAAAATATTTAAAGGTGAGTTTTATACCTTAAGTATGTTTGCAACACTCGGCATGATGATTATGATTTCAGCCAATACCATGTTGGTTATTTATCTGGGGCTTGAACTCCTTTCATTGTCATTGTATGCATTGGTGGCCTTTAGAAGAGATGATGGTAGGGCTTCAGAAGCCGCTATGAAGTATTTTGTGCTGGGAGCTATCGCTTCGGGTATGTTGTTATATGGCATGTCGTTACTTTATGGTTTAAGTGGCTCTATAGACTTGAAAGGTGTAGCCAGCTATGTGGCTAACCAAGACATTATGTCTAATCTGGTGCTGCTGTTTGCTCTAACGTTTATTATCGTAGGGCTTGGGTTTAAATTTGGCGTTGCGCCTTTTCATATGTGGGTTCCTGATGTCTATGAAGGTGCGCCAACTCCCATCACGATGTTTCTGGGCTCCGCACCAAAAATTGCGGCTTTTGCCATGACCATGCGTTTGTTGGTGGATGGTATGGAGTTTGGCTCAGCAGGTTGGCAGCAAATGCTTATACCTTTAGCTGTGCTATCATTAATTATCGGTAATATAGCGGCTATTGCTCAAAGTAACATCAAACGAATGCTAGCTTATTCGACCATCTCTCATATGGGATTTGTTGTGCTAGGTATCTTGAGTGCCAGTGAGTTGGGTTACTCAGCGTCCATGTTTTACACGATTACATATGCAATAACCGCATTAGGTGGTTTTGCTATTATCCTATTACTGAGTCACTCTGGCATAGAAGCAGAAAACATTGATGACTTGCGCGGTTTGAATGATCGTCATCCATGGTATGCCTTTATGATGCTCGTTTTTCTGTTCTCAATGGCGGGCGTTCCCCCTCTTGTAGGTTTTTATGCTAAACTCGCAATCTTGCAAGCAGTTGTGCAGGCTGGGTTTGTCTGGTTAGCTGTTCTAGCAGTCATAATGTCGGTAATAGGAGCTTTCTATTATTTAAGGGCGGTCAAGCTTATGTATTTTGATAAGCCGACTACCAACACAAGCCTTGGAATGGGTGCAGGATTCAATGCTTTACTGACCACTAATGGCCTTCTGGTCATTGGCTTAGGTCTATTTCCAGGCTTACTAATGGCACTGTGTGTAGAGGCGATAAAAGCCAGTTTGTAACGCTTTATCGGCACACCTTGTCTCAAGTGAGCATGAGATTTATAGCAAGCTCACTCTAACACTAGATAAGACTAGCATTTATATGGTTTTTTCTGTATATTTTCTATCCAATTTCATAAAAAATTAAATTTAGGTATTAACATGATGAATAAAGGTATTGCCTCAGTGGCATTATTAGCGGTATCTATTTCTGTAGCGATGCACTCGTATGCAGAAGGCGAAGAGTCTAATCCGATTGATGCAACAAATACTCTGCCAGATGCAAAACCGGGCGAATGTTTTGCAAAGGTTATTGTCCCTGCTACTTATGAAACGAGTACAAAAGAAGTCGAGGTGCAACCAGAACAAGAAACTGTTGAAATTATTCCGGCAACCTTTGATACGGCAGAACAAGAGATACAAACCAAACCAGCTTACACAACACTGAAAGCTGTTCCTGCTAAATATCGAAGTGAAGAGGAACTTGTTGAGATTGAACCTGCTCGTAACGAATGGGTTACATCTTTAGGCCGTAAAGGAATTCCTGCTAGTCCGGCATTGCTAGTGGCTGCTAAAACAAGCGGTATTGATATTGATGCTGCTACGGCCGGTGCATGTTATCGTGAATTTTATATGCCTGCCAAGTTTGAGCAGAATGAGAAAAAGATTGAAGTTAAAGAAGCATCAGAAAATATCGTTATAAAAACAGCAGAGTTTGAGGCCAGCGAAGAGACGGTTACAATAAGACCTGCTTACGCTGTAAAAAAAGCAGTTGGTGCTATTTACGAAAAAATAGAAGAAAAAGTAGAAATAGAACCTGCTAAAGCGGTATGGAAAAAAGGTTCAGGACTGGTTGAACGTATAGATAACACTACCGGTGAAATCATGTGTTTGGTTCAAGTGCCAGCTAAGTACGATACCTTCTTGAAGACTGTATTGAAAAGCGCTTCGACAATTGAAGACTCAGAAGTTCCTGCAGTGTCTAAAGTTATCAAAACAACTAAGCTAGTTACAGATGCTACCTCTGAAAAAGTACCTGTTGAAGCTGAATTCACTACCATTGCTACTCGTGCAAAGGTTGCTGATGCCCAGTTTAGCTGGCGTCCAATAGCTGATGAAGGTGAGGGTGCTTATACCGGCTTACAAGTTTGTTTGAAAGAAATACCAGCAAAACAACAGACGGTAAAAAAGCAAGTGCTTGATACACCTGCTTCTGTAGAAGAACTAAAAGTAGTGGCTGAAACAAAAACAGTTAAAACAGAAAAAGTGGCGACAGCTGCAGAAGTAGTTCGTACCTCAGTTCCTGCACAAAGCAAAACAGTTGAATTGCGTAAGAAAGTTTCAAGTGAGAGGTTGGAGTGGCGTAGTGTACTTTGTCAGACAAATATGACAAAAGAAATGAATATGAAGATTCAGCAAGCGCTTAAAGACGCGGGTTTCTACAATGGTCCAGTAGATGGAAGTATTGGTCGCGGTACGTTGAACTCGGTTAATAAGTTTCAGGTTGATAAGGGTTTGCCACGTGGTGGTTTGACTATCAAAGTTCTTGAAGAGCTTGGTATTAAGTAAGTTATGCTGATAAGCTGATAAAATAAAAAAGGCTGCTAAAAAGCAGCCTTTTTTTATGTCTTGGTTTTTTAGAGAGCAGATAAATTGGCATAAGCTAGAACCAGCCATTTACTCCCTTCATAATCAAAATTCACTTGCACACGTGCTGAGCTTCCTGCACCTTCAGTGTCCAGAATAATGCCATCCCCAAATTTGCTATGGCTAACACGTTGGCCGATGCTATAGCCTGTTTCATTACCTGACTTATAGTAGCTTGCGTTGTTTTCATTGTGATGGTTATTGCTAAAGCGATTATGGGTATTCCATGTGGTTACCTGAGGGCGTATCTCTTCTATTAATTCATCTGGGATTTCATGAATGAACTTGGATGGAATGATCCCGTAAATAGTATTCCCATAGAGCTGGCGCTGTTCTGCATAGCTCATAGTAAGTACCTGTCTTGCACGGGTAATCGCGACATAACAGAGTCTGCGTTCCTCTTCCATTCTACCCGCTTCTTCTAAAGCATTTTTATGGGGGAACAAACCTTCCTCCATGCCAGTAATAAATACCTGTGGGAATTCTAAGCCCTTTGCTGCGTGCATAGACATCATTTGTACGGCATCTTCATTCGGGTCGCCTTGTCCTTCACCTGCTTCCAGTGCAGCATGAGAGAGGAAGGCAGTTAGAATATCAAGATTGGCATGTTCATCTTCAGGCTTGTATTGAAATGCTTGAGCAGCAGAGATTAGCTCCTCCAGATTTTCAATCCTGTTATTGCCTTTTTCTTCGCCTTCTTTCTTCAGGAAATGTTCTTTTAGCATGGAGCTGGCGATAACATGACGCACCTGATCATGTAGCTCCAATCCGTCAATACCTTTCGCCATCTCATTGATGAGATCAATAAAGCCTTGTACAGCATTACCTGCTCGTGCAGTCAAGCCACCTTGTTCTATGATGGTGTGACTTGCTTGCCATAATGACTCACTGTGGTGGGTAGCATGTTCACGAATAACACTAACCGTTTTATCTCCAATTCCACGTGTTGGCTGGTTAACCACTCGCTCAAAGGATGGATCATCATCACGATTGGCGGTAATGCGCAGATAGGCGAGAGCATCTTTAATTTCGGCACGTTCAAAAAAGCGCTGCCCACCGTATACTCGATAAGGTATTCCTTGTTCAATAAAGGTAGATTCAAACACTCGTGACTGGGCGTTGGATCGGTATAAAATAGCAATCTCATCACGCTTTCCACCTTGTTCAACCCATTGATGAATCTGGCCAGCAATATAGCTGGCTTCATCCACCTCGTTATAAGCAGCATAGAGCTTGATCAATTCACCGTCGCTATCCTCAGTCCACAGGTTCTTACCCAGCCGTCCTTCATTGTTGGCTATAAGTGCATTAGCCGCCTTTAGGATATTGCTGGTAGAGCGATAGTTTTGTTCAAGTCGAACGGTGATCGCGGCAGAATAATCTTTAGCAAAGTTTTGTATGTTTTCAATCTTCGCACCACGCCAGCCGTAAATGGACTGATCATCATCGCCGACTGCAAAGACAGGACTATTACCACCCGATAGTAGCTGCAACCAGGCGTATTGAAGTTCATTGGTGTCCTGAAACTCATCGACTAGTATATGTCTGAAGCGTTGCTGATAATGCTTTTGTAGCTCAGGGTTATCTCTGATTAGCTCAAGAGAGCGTAGCAGCAGCTCACCAAAATCAACTACACCTGATTGTTTGCAGAGCGCTTCATAGGCCGTATAGATGCGGATCATTTGTAGATAGTTAATATCTCCATTGTCTTGCATGTATTGGGGTCTAACACCTTCATCTTTGCGTGCATTGATAAACCATTGAGCTTGTCTGGGCGGCCATAGCTTATCGTCAAGATCAAGTGAGCGTTGCGCGCGTTTGATCAAGCGAAGTTGGTCATCTGAATCAAGAATCTGAAAATGTTGTGGTAGTTTTGCCTCTTCCCAATGTCGGCGTAGCAAGCGGTGAGCAAGTCCATGAAACGTCCCCACCCACATTCCACCCACAGGCGTTCCGAGTAGATCTTCGATGCGTCCACGCATTTCACTGGCGGCTTTGTTGGTGAAAGTAACTGACAGTATGCTAAAAGGAGCAATTTGTTCAACTTCTATTAGCCAGGCAATGCGATGAACCAGTACTCTTGTTTTGCCACTTCCTGCACCAGCGAGCACGAGCACAGGTTGTTGTGGAGCAGAGACAGCTTCGCGTTGTGGCTTATTTAGTTCATCAAGAATGTAAGAAACGTCCATATAAGGTATCCGTTATTTTGTGCTGAGTAGTTACTGGGTACAGCTTTGGTTAACAGGCTCCTAGACGTAGGCCAGAATAGTATGTAATCATGCGGGCATTATAACAAAGAGGCTTGCAAAATAGTGTATAAACTCATCTCGTTGGTAAGAGAATTACGTCAAAACGGCTCATTCAAAGTTAGCACGCGCTTGTTTTTAGTGCTTCTGCTAGTTTTGGGTTTGTGGGTAGCAACCATGCCCTTGTCTGGAATGTCCTTGCCTGAAATCAATGATAAGTTAGTGCATATGGTGGTGTTTTTTGGGCTTGCGCTATTGGTCGATTTGACAACTGCACGCAAGCCATATTGGTTTTGGAAGGGTTTTCCTTTACTTTGCTACGGGGTGTTAATAGAGGTCTTACAGAGTTTTACCGCATATCGTTTGTTTGAATTGGCCGATATAGCTGCTAATGCATCAGGTATTATTGTGTATTTTACGATCAAATTCTGGCTTTGTCTGATAGCGACAAATTCGATTAAAACTTAGTCAGAATAATTATTCCAGCGCTTTCTAATATTAGTTCCTTCATCTGCTTGTTACTGGTGAATGACAATGTTATTATCCGCACGAAATCGAGTACAAGATAAAGCTCACGTGTAGCTAGAAAAGTCGAAGATTGACTGAAAAAAAACTGAGAAGCACCTTCGATAAGATAGAATTGACGATTAAAAGTGATAGCAAAAACTCATGCGTAGCCTAGTCATCATACAAGTCATACTCATTCTCGCTAGCACTGTAGGCTTTTACTTTTACATGGGTGCAGAGACATTGCTCGCTTCCTTCTTTGGAGGAGCGGTGGCGATAGTTAACACCCTACTGCTGTCGCGGCGTTTAGATAGTGCAGCAGGAATGGCAGATGATAACCCTGATGGAGGTGTGTTGGTCCTTTATTTAGGCGTTATCCAAAGATTTATATTTGTACTAGTGATGTTTGGTATTGGTATGGGAGTGTTAAAGCTAACACCGCCAGCGATGCTTGGAACCTTTGCACTAGCACAAGTGGCCTATATGATTTATGGGTCAAGAAAAGCTCATTAACTTGGCTTTTGTCAAGCATTTAGTAGTAGCTAAAAGAATATATAGTTCGGGTAGCAGAAGCTCCAAAAAAAATAAGAAAAACATGGTTGTCATTCAACACCCGTTCAAGAAAGTAGCTCCTAAGGACTCAGGATTAAATTCCGTAAGTTATTTACTCCTGAGTCCTTAATGTGGCTACATACCAAATTTTAATTTTATATAGGTAGGTTTAATTGTGAGCGAAGCTAATGCGCCAGCAATTTCAAATCCCGTTGAGTACATCCAGCACCATTTGACTAATGCTAGTCTTGGTGGTCAACCAGAATCTTTGGTTGATTTTAGCGTGTTCTTTATAGATACGTTTCTGGTTACTGTCATCTTAGCGAGTTTGATTGCATTTGTAGGATGGAGAGTAGGTAAGAACCTTGATGCAGATAATCCAACTGGAATGCAAAATGTTCTTGAAACGATTGTCGAGTTTGTTAATCAACAAGTTAAGGATATCTTCCCTAGTGCAGATCGTTTAATAGGCCCACTGGCTATTACCATCTTCATTATAGTCTTTTTAATGAATCTTCTGGATATTGTCCCTGTTGATTTGTTGCCTAGCTTAGTGACCGGTATTGCATCCACTGTGTTTGGTGCTGATCCGCACCATGTTTATTTTAAAGCCGTTCCAACGACTAACCTTGACACTACCTTTGCGTTAGCACTTATCGTATTTGGCTTGATCATCTTTTATAACATCAAGAACAAAGGTCTGCTTGGCTATCTAAAAGTCTTTGTGACTCATCCCTTTGCAGCAAGCAACATTGTCGTAAAGGTCATCCTTGCGCCCTTTAATATATTAATGACAACCATTGAAGAGGTTGCCAAGCCAGTAAGCCTAGGGTTAAGGCTTTTCGGTAATATGTTTGCAGGCGAACTATTGTTCTTACTCATTGCATTGCTAGGTTTTGCTTGGGCAATGCCGGGACAAGTTGTACTCGGAATGCTCTGGTCAATATTCCACTTACTGGTTATCCCTTTGCAGGCCTTCATCTTCATGCTACTGACTATTGTGTATTTAAGTCTAGCAAGCCAAGGTGTGGACGAACACTAAATTAGACGGCGGAATCAATTGCTGGTAACCGTCAACACACTGTTTCATTTTTATATTATTTTTATTTTATCTTTTTAGGAGATTAACTATGGATGCTTCAATGGTATCTGAAATCATGTCATCAACTGCTATCGGCGTAGGAATTATTCTTGCTGCTGCTGGATTAGGTTCTGCTCTAGGTTGGGGCATGATCTGTTCTAAATTCATCGAAGGTATTGCTCGTCAGCCTGAAATGCGTGCTCAGTTGACAGGTCAAATGCTATTCACAGGTGGCTTGATGGAAGCATTCCCCATGATCGTATTGGGTATCTCAATGTGGTTTATCTTCGCTAACCCCTTCATTGGTGCTGCTAAAGCTGCGCTAGGTGGATAATTCGACTCTAAGTGTTTTTGATAACTGAATAACATTCGGAGAAGATTATGAATATCACCGCAACTTTATTTGGACAGGTAATTGTATTTACCCTCCTGATACTGTTTATGAAGCGATTCCTTTGGGAGCCGGTTCTGACTGCAATGGAAGATCGTAAGGCGCGTATCGCTGAAGGTCTTGCTGCATCAGAAAAAGGCGCTGAAGACGCTAAAGTAGCAGAAGAAGAAGCAACGAAGATGATTAGTGAAGCTAAAGCCCAAGCCGCAGAAATTGTAGCGCAAGGTAAAGCTCGCGAAAGTCAGATGCTTGAAGAAGCTAAAAACAAAGCGATCGAAGAAGCTGGGCGTGTTAAAGCGGCCGCCGACGCTGAACTTGAACAAGAAATCATTCGTGCTAAAGACGGACTGCGTGCCCAGGTGTCTGAATTAGCGGTTGCCGGAGCGAGTAAAATCCTCGGCAAAGAGATTGATGCTAAGACACACAAAAGTGTTCTAGCTGATCTTGTTGCAAAGATTTAAGTAGTTTGAGGAGATTGAGAAATGTCTGAATTAACTACCATAGCCCGTCCTTATGCAAAAGCCGTCTTTGAACTGGCTAATGATGCTGGCAAGTTGACCGAATGGTCTGACGCGTTAGCATTCTTGGGTACAGTAGCCAGTAATGATGATGTGCGTGCGTTGCTAGACAATCCAAACATGACAGGTCAGACAGCAGCCGATGCTGTGATTAAGATTTGTGGTGATAACTTGGATGAGAGAGGTAAGAACCTCGTAAAGCAATTGGCGGAATTTGATCGTTTGGAAGCCCTTCCTGAAATCAGCGCTTTATTTGAAGCGCTAAAAGACGAAGCGGAAGACGTAGTAGAAGCTGTTGTAACTTCATCTCAGAAATTAACTGAGAAAGAGAAAAAAGAAATTGCAGCTGCCTTGAAAAAACGTCTGGGTCGTGAAGTCAAAATCACTACAAAAATTGATAAGTCAATTATGGGTGGTGCCATTATTCGGGCAGGTGATTTGGTAATAGATGGTTCGATACAGGGTAGATTGAAAAATATCACACACGCTCTGGTCGGTTAAAGCAAAAGCAGTGATCAATAAAGATTACTAGAGGAAAAAAAATGCAGTTAAATCCAACTGAAATTAGTGAATTAATCAAGAAGCGAATTGAAAACTTCGATGTAGAAGCAGAAGCACGTACCGAAGGTACACTGGTTTCTGTAGGTGACGGAATCGTGCGTATTCACGGTTTAGGCGACGTAATGTCAGGTGAGATGATTGAATTCTCAAATGGTGCATTCGGTCTTGCTCTAAACCTTGAACGTGATTCTGTTGGTGCGGTAGTGCTAGGTGACTTCAAAACCCTAAAAGAAGGCGATACGGCAAAATGTACAGGTCGTATTCTTGAGACTCCGGTAGGCCCAGGTTTACTAGGTCGTGTTGTAGATGCACTAGGTGCTCCAATCGACGGCAAAGGCGATGTTGATAATGACGGTTTCTCAGCTCTTGAGCGTCAAGCTCCGGGTGTAATCGAACGTCAATCCGTTAACGAGCCAATGGAAACGGGTATCAAGGCGCTTGATTCGATGGTTCCTGTTGGACGTGGTCAGCGTGAATTGATTATCGGTGATCGGCAGACAGGTAAAACAGCCATAGGCATCGACGCCATCATCAACCAGAAGGGCAAAGACGTACAGTGTATTTATGTCGCTATTGGTCAAAAAGCTTCTTCGGTTGCGGGTGTTGTACGTAAGCTAGAAGAGCACGGGGCAATGGATTACACCATCATTGTTGCAGCTAACGCAGCGGATCCTGCTGCCATGCAGTTCCTAGCTCCCTACGCGGGTTGTGCGATGGGTGAGTATTTCCGTGATCGTGGTCAGAACGCATTGATCATTTATGATGATTTGACCAAGCAGGCATGGGCATATCGTCAAATATCGTTATTACTACGTCGTCCTCCAGGGCGTGAAGCCTATCCTGGTGACGTATTTTTCCTACACTCACGTCTACTTGAACGTGCAGCTCGGGTTAACGCTGAGTTTGTTGAGAAGATGACTAACGGTGCAGTAACAGGTAAAACAGGTTCTTTGACGGCTTACCCCATCATTGAGACGCAAGAAGGTGACGTATCAGCATTCGTACCGACTAACGTAATCTCCATCACTGACGGCCAGATCTTCCTAGATACTGATTTGTTTAATGCAGGTACACGTCCAGCGATTGATGCGGGTTTATCGGTATCTCGTGTAGGGGGTGCAGCACAAACAACTATCATCAAGAAGCTAGGTGGTGGTATTCGTCTTGACTTGGCTCAGTATCGTGAATTAGCGGCATTCTCACAGTTTGCATCTGACCTTGATGAAGCGACTCGTGCACAGCTACAGCGTGGTGAACGTGTAACCGCGTTGATGAAGCAGTCACAGTATTCACCGCTTAAAACCGCTGAATTAGCGTTCTCGTTATTCTCTGCAAATGAAGGTTATCTTGATGATCTTGAAGTAAGCAAAGTGAATGACTTTGAAGCCGCTATGTTGAGCTATGTGCGTAGTAAGCAATCTGACTTATTGGATATGATCAATGAGACAGGTGATTACAATGATGATATTGCTGACAAGATGCGTGCTGCCTTAGACGACTTTAAAGCTAATCATAGCTGGTAGCGTGTTAACTGAAAATAAGTTGGCTGCAATATTGAATCGGAATAAGAGGTAAGTCCCGTGGGTCTTAAAGAAATAAGTACACAGATCGGTAGTATCCAAAGCACGAGAAAGATTACCAAAGCCATGGAAATGGTAGCGGCATCTAAAATGCGTAGAGCGGCGGAACGCATGAATGCGTCCCGTCCTTATGCGACCAAGATGCGTCAGGTAGTGAGTCATATGGCTTCGGGTCACCTAGAGTATAAG
>CAZDMX010000008.1:0-14587 GCA_964506085.1 uncultured Thiothrix sp.
CCAGCTATTGATACCGTTTTCTTTCAGTACTTTCTCCATTGCTGGACCGATACCTTCGATAATCTGTAGGTTCTCGTCACTATCAATACCGGGGATACCTGACCCTTTTGAACTCCCACGTGCACTGGTTGCTCCATCTGCTGGAGCCACTCCACCTTCCAGGAAGTCTTGATAGGCTTTGAGTTCGTCCCAGTCGCCACGGTCAGCTAAAGCAGATTGTTCTCCCCAAGTAGCTGGATTAGCCATTTGGAAGCCTTCACCTCCTGCATCTAATATACTTTGCAAGCTGCTGACATTAGTATTAGCCAGCTCCTTCCAGTTATTGATTCCGGCTTTATTTAGCAATACAGCTACTTTAGGGCCAATGCCTTCGACTATTTGCAGGTCGTTCTGTTGATATTTTCCAAAGCCACTATTGACGTTAGTACCCATTAGTTTTTCTAACTTGGAAATACCATCAACTTTTTGAATACGAATCAATTCGCTAACATCACCTGCGGCGGCTAGTTTAGCTTCGGTAATCCAGCTAGCAGGTTGCATTAGTTTGTACTTATCACCGTAGCTATCTAGGATAGCCTGTACATCAGCTTCTGATTTTGAGCCTAAATCACTCCAGCTATTGATGCCATTCTCTTTGAGTACCTTTTCCATTGCGGGGCCAATACCCTCGATAATTTGTAGATTTTCATCACCGTCAATACCGGGGATTCCAAAGCGGTTATCTTGAGAAGATGAATCATCACCATGATCATCAACTGCCCCCATTAAACCTTGTGCGGTGGCTGTACCGGCAATAGCTGCTGTAATCCCCGTTACTGCTGTATCTGTATCTCCTGAAGATTCATTGGTATTGGAAGCAGAAGTTTCTTCGCCCGCTCCACTCGTATCAGATTCTTCTAAACCTGATTCGTCAGCCCTTGTCCCAGTGTCAGCCCCAGTATCAACTGATCTTGATGCACTTGAGTGTTGATCAGAGCTTTGTCCAGACCCTGTAATTCCAAATTTCTTTTCAAGCTTGGAAAAACCATCCACTTTCTGAATTCGAATTAGCTCGTCTACGTCTCCATCAGCTGCTAATTTTGCTTGTGACACCCAAGAATCAAGGTCTTCTACACCTTTGTATTGATCTCCATATCGATCCAATATATCCCGTAGATCGGTTTCTGATTTCAAGCTCAACGTCTTCCAGTTATGCACTCCATTGGCATGTAAAATTTCCTGCATTTTAGGGCCAATACCTTCGATGATTTGCAGATTATCAGCATCTAGCCCTGAAATAGTGGAATCGGCTCCTAATATTTCTACTGTTTCATCTACAACCTCATCATCAGATGAAGAAGAGACTATGCTTGCCGCTGCCCCAGCCGCGCCAAGAGTAGCTGCACTTTTTGATAATAGGCCATCATCTATCTCGGCTTGTCCCGCCTCCCCTGTGGAAATATCAGCATCATTATCTATCTTAGTATCAACAAGTTCAACATCAAGGTCAGCGTCAAGAGGAGTTGAGTCACTTAGTGAGCTATCACTCTCTAAAGTGATATCATCAACTTGTTCAATCTCATCTACTTGTTCAACCTTATTAACAGTATTAATTCTATCCACATCGACATCTTCAATCTCATCATCGGTACTGGATAGTGAGTGACTTATTCCACCTGCTACAGCCGCAGTGGCAATTCCCGCAGCAGCTGTTCCTGCTGAGACATTAGAAGGTTCGTTGGTTTTTGGTGTGTACTCACCACGGTCTCGAAAAGCAAGCTTATCGGCTGTGCCTGTGTAGGTAGTTCTGGTTGATACATTGTCAGTTGACACACCACCCGTTGCACTACCATCAGCAGACACACCTTCAGTACTGTAACTTTGAAACTCAGCTTTAGTTCTATTGCATAGTAACCGCTTTAGCCATCTGCCTATTATCAGCCCTAAAATAAATGATAACAGTAGCCAAAATAACGTTTGTAGAACAAAATAAAACATCACTTACCTCTCTTCCAAGTGTGAACTATAACTCCATAATCACCCAAGAAAATCACTCAGCATACGTTCAACTGATGATTCCTAGGGAAATTAGGACAATGTAGGTGAGTGTAGTACAAAAACAACAATCTGCATGATGAAAAATAGACCTTACCCGTTCGTGATATATTGCTTGCCCTTGAGCCTGAGTTTATGGGCAACGTAGGTATATAAAATATGAGTAAGAATATTCTTGTGGTTGATGATGATCCGCATATTCGCGAGGTCATCGGCTTTGCGCTAGAGAAAGCCAATATGTCCGTGCAAATAGCTCAAGATGGCGCGCAAGCCTTACAAAGCTTTTCAGCACAATCAACTGATTTAATTGTGTTGGATATTAATATGCCGGAAATGGATGGTCTGGAGTGCTGCCGAGAAATACGTAAGATTTCAGATGTTCCTATTTTGTTTTTATCGTCTCGTGACGACGAAATCGACCGGATTTTGGGATTGGAGATAGGTGGAGATGACTACGTTACCAAACCTTTTAGCCCACGCGAGTTAGTCGCTCGTATTAATGCTATCCTTAAACGCACCCAGAACCATCATCCCCCACAGCAGGAGACTAGGCAAGTACTTGAAGTTGGGCGCTTAAGTATGGACATTGAACAACATGCCGTACGCTGGGATCAATCAGCTATTTCTCTAACAGCTACCGAGTTTGCCATTGTGGCTCAAATGTTACGTCAGCCACAGCGCGTGTTTAGTCGTGATGTGATTATGGATGGTGCGTATCAATACAATGTGCATGTCAGCGATCGGACTATTGATAGCCATATTCGACATATTCGTGCTAAATTTAATAAAGCAGGATGTGATGCGATTATCGAAACATTACATGGCGTAGGCTACAAATTGAGTACTTGTAGATAGCGTATGCGTATTAACGCCCATCCTCGGTTACGACGGCTCTTTAAACTGCGCACTATTTTATTGGTGGTTATGCTGTCTGTGCTATTCCTGCCATTGGGAAGTATTTATTTCCTGCGTTTTTATGAGAATGATTTAGTCCGCAAAACAGAACTTGAGCTCATCAGCCAATCTGCCGCCCTAGCTGCAACTTATCGCCTGTTGATCAATCAAAACCATGTTGATCCTGCAAGCCCTTATCTACCTATTGTGCCAACGCTTGATTTGTCCTCAAATTCAGTACTGCCACGCCGCCCAGTAGCACAGCTAGCCAACACACCTGAACACCCACTAGTCATGCAGGCTGCACAACAAATGCAATCCATTCTCGCGGCAACACAACAAGTGACGCTATCAGGAATGCGTTTGTTAGATGCTAATGGGGTTGTGATTGCCGGGAAGAATGAATTGGGGTTCTCATTGGCGCACATTAAAGAAGTGCAACAAGCATTAGCAGGAGAGTTTTCTTCGGTGATTCGTGAACGTATTTCTGATGAGCCGCCTCCACCCATTGCCTCTATTAGCAGAGGAACCAAGATACGCATTTTCACGGCTTTCCCTATCATTAACGAAGGCAAGGTTTATGGCGTTATTTATTTATCGCGTACACCACAAAATGTACTCAAGCATCTCTATGCCAATAAAAACAAGGTATTCTTCCTGTTATTTTTGCTACTGGGCGTGACTGGCTTGTTAGCATCATTTATTTCCTCACGACTTTCTCGCCCTATTCGCGAACTCATTAAACAAACCCAAAAAATAACCAGTGGTGAGCTGCAAACTGTTGACGTGTTACGACAACCGGGAACCTATGAGCTATCACAGCTTTCCAACAGCTTTGCTGAAATGTCAAAAACACTACATGAGCGCACTACCTATATTGATAGATTCGCATCCCATGTGTCGCATGAATTCAAAACCCCGCTCACCTCTATGCAAGGCACTTTAGAACTACTCCAGGAACATATTGATGATATGCCACTGGAACAACGCCGACATTTTTTGAATAACTTGCAAGAGGACACCGAGCGACTCAAACGACTTGTCAGTCGTCTATTAGAACAAGCACGAGCGGATTCGACGCAAGTATCTTCAGAAACCAGTCATCTTGTTGAGGTGCTTACACAACTACAATCACGTTTCTCCGACACTCCATTAAAAATTAAGTATCAGCATAATCAGGTAGATGTCTCAGTTAAAATAGCAGAAGATCAACTTAATATCATCTTTAATAACCTCTTTGATAATAGCTTGAAGCATGGTGCTGATAGGGTAGAAATTACTACTAACCAAGAAGATGAAAAGCTCATTCTTTTCATACAAGATAACGGCTCAGGCATTTCATCCGCTAATCGGAAGCGAGTATTTACACCCTTTTTCACCACCAGACGTGAAAAGGGTGGAACAGGCTTAGGATTAGGAATTGTTGAATCGTTACTGAAAGTGTGGAATGGCAAGATTGAGTTGCTTGAATCTGAGCATGATTCAAATACGGGTGCTTTATTTAGGGTTAGTCTATTTTTAGAAGATGACTTATCGCAAGGTTAACCCTAAAAAACACGGTTACGACTAGCCTAACCACCACAGCCGCACACTTTACTATGCAAACCAATTCTCAACCCTCACCCCATCAAATACACCAAAATCATAAACATTACGAGTTACAACTATCAAGTTTTGGGTGGCTGCAATAGCCGCAATTTGTGCATCAACAAAAGCAGGAGTTAGCCCTTTCCGAGTAAGCCTTACACTTTCTGAAGCATGCCAATCAGCAGCTAATTCATCATAGGGGAGTATTGGCAGCACTCGAATAAAGCCATCCAGATAAGCCTGAAGTTTTTTACGTTTAGCTGAATTGGGTAGCAGACGTGTTCCTGCTAGCAGCTCATACAAAACAGGAGAGGCTGTAGCAATCTGATGTTCGTATTGAAAGAGTTTTTTTATTACATCGGGATTTGGATCTTTTCGATTGGGTTCTGAAAGAATATTAGTATCTATCAGATAGAGTAAACTCATAAATCTATCGCCCGCCCGCTTTCTTTGGGACGTAACTCGTCAAACAGCTCTGGAGAAATGTTAATATCATTAAACGCAGGATCAGATAGAAAGTATTGTAACGCCTTTGCAGGCGACACTAAGGTTTGTCGCATTCTTTGGTATTCATCTGTCGATAACAAAACAGCTACAGGCTTACCTCTTCGGGTAAATTGTACAGGCGTACCTTCCTCCACTTTATGAATAAGTTGCGGTAAATTATTTTTCGCTTCAGCAATAGAATAGTCGGTCATATCCATCCTCTGTCATCTGTTTATTACTTAATATTAACACGCAGCTATTCAAATAGCTATCTAAGTAGCTATCTCTAGTCAGGTCAAATAATAACTGCCACATCCATTCTTTCATTGGGCTTTATTGGTATTAGCATTTCACGCAGATAATATTAACAATGAAAACGGTGTGCCGACTATTATGAAGGCACAACATGAGAACTTACGTCGACAGTGATAGAGGTTTCATTCTCTCCAACTGCTGAAAAGAATAATCATAAGCATTACGTTCATCAGCGAGATGATCTTCCTTAAAAACAATTTTCCATGTTGCTTGCGCTGTATAATCAGGGAAAAAAGCATCTCCATCTACTTCTGCGTCCACTTGGGTCAGATACAATCTATCTGCATAAGGTAAAAAGAGTTCGTAGATTAATGCCCCACCAATCACCATGACTTCAGGCTCACCTTGTACTAGATCAATAGCGGCTTCAGGAGAGTGAACCACATCACAGCCGGAAAGGTGTAAAGCGGTATTGGTTGAAATAATAATATTTTGGCGACCTGGAAGGGGTTTGCCAATGGATTCATGGGTTTTTCTGCCCATGATAATAGGTTTCCCCATGGTTGTTTTTTTGAACCAGGCTAGATCTGCCGGGAGATGCCAAGGTAGTTGATTCCCAATACCGATGACTCGATTATGACCCATGCCTGCAATCATAGACAACAACATATAGCACTCCAACAAGTTAGGTTTGATGAGTACAGCGAAGCTACTACAATCCACCCTGATATATGCCTATTTCCCGATCAAATTCGTTAAAGAGCTACGGCTATTCGCCTTATTTGATCGAAAAATAATCACATATCAGGATGAATTTCGCTACGCTTCCTATTCTCGGACAAGCTCCTAGTTACTTAACGACTCTTAACTTGGGTCGTGTATCTTTTGGCGGCGGGGGTGGCTGAGGATCACCATCAGGAAAATCAAAACCATCTTCATCTTTGAACATAGTACCTTGTCCATTTTCCTTTGCATAAATGCCTAAAACAGCTTGCATGGGAATATAGATATTAAAAGGTGTTCCACCGAATCTTGCGTTAAATGAAACATCTTCGTTTTCTAACACTAAGTTTTGAATAGCCGATGGGTTTAAGTTCAGAATAATCCTGCCATCTTGCACATATTGCATTGGAATAGTGACATCTTCCACTTCCGCATCAACCAGCAAATGTGGTGTCATACCGTTATCAAGCAACCAGTCGTAGATAGCTCGAAGCAGATAAGGTCTACTTGGTGTCATACTCATACTTTATCCTATCCCACTTCCCTATGGACGAATTGCTTTTTCCGCTGCTGTTAGGCTTAGCTGGAATGTATCACGCATGAATACGCGATCCATATAATCACGAATCGGCTTTGCATCTTTGCCTTCAGGCAGATCAATACCGTACTTTGGTAATCGCCATAAAATAGGAGCAATCGTACAATCAACCAGAGTAAAATCATCACTAAGGAAGAAGGGTTTCACTGAGAACACTTCCGCCGCTGACAAAACACCATTTCGTAATACTGATCTTGCAGAATCTGCACGTTTTGCATCGCCTGATTCAAGATCTTCGATTAATGAGAACCAGTCTTTTTCTATACGATATAACGCTAGTCGAGAATGTGCTCTGGAAACCGGATCAATAGGCAATAAAGGCGGATGAGGAAAACGCTCGTCCAGATATTCCATAATAATATTGGAATCATAAAGTACCAATTTGCGATCAAGCAAACAGGGAAGTGCAGAATAGGGGTTTAATTCTTCTAAATCTTCCGGAAGATTATCAACATCGGTTTCAATAATATCAACGACGATATCTTTTTCCGCCAATACGATTCTTACACGATGATTATCTGGATCATCAGGAACTGAAAACAAGGTCATGACAGAACGACGATTAGCTATTGCAGCCATTTAATACTCCCAAATATATGTATCGGTTATTCAGCTATTTCAATACTTCAAGCGAACAGCGTTATACAGGATTACAAACAAAAAAGCTACTCCGAATACACGGAGTAGCTTTTTATAACGAGAATTCTAGAAATTAATGAATGTCTTTCCAGAATTCCTTCTTCAACAAATAGGCAAAGCCAATGAAGACCATCAATAGAATCATCGCAAATATGCCATATTTCTTACGATGTAATTGGGCTGGCTCACTAGTATAAGTCAAGAAGTTAGTGATATCACGAACCACAATATCATATTCAGCCGCAGACATTGAACCTGGCTGTGCCAATTTCAACTTCTCGGTTTTATGACCATGATTATCGTGTACTTCCAGCTCTTGCCAACCTTGTAGTTCCCACAATACGTGAGGCATACCTACATTAGGGAATGTCGTGTTGTTCACGCCTGTTGGACGTTCTGGATCCAGATAAAAGCTTTTAAGATAAGTATAAACCCAGTCAGGACGTCTTAATCGAGCCACTAACGATAAATCAGGAGGTGGTGCTCCAAACCACTTAGCGGCATCTTTTTCAGGGATGGAACTCAACATCAAAGAGCCCAATCCCGTTGGTTTACCCGCTTCATCAGTAGTGAAAATCAGATTTTCTGTTATCAATTTAGCGTTAGCGTCAGCCACTTGATCCGCTTCTTTTCCCGACAAACCTGTTTTCTCAGGAACCACCGGAAGACCCATATCAGTTGCCATACGGTTATAACGCGCGGCTTTAAGCCCATGACACCCCATACAATAATTCATATAGTATCGAGCACCATTTTGTAGGCTAGCATGGTCATGAACGTCAATATTTGCGTCTTCCAGATGAATATTACCACTGCTGGCCATAACAGACATCGGCAGCAACATCGACGCTACCAGTATTAAAAATTGTTTTCTCATGATGTCACCCTCTCTGGAACTTCTTTCTCAGCATTAAATGATTTAATAAACTTGGGTAGCAATAGAGTTAATGCTAAATAACCAATAGGGAAGACCCATTGCCACATGATCTGCGCAGCATCATCTTTAGCATCTGGATTAAACCTAACCCAGTCAATCGCAAAAACCACACCTGCAAGAACAATGAACCACATGAGATAGTTCACCTTAGCCGGTGTATTATGAATCCAAAGCACCACAAAAAACAGGAAATAAATTTCAGTCATTCGTGTACCTAGCTCTTTAAGCACAGGTATAACAGGCTTCACACCCAGGTAACCTAATACGATAAAGACAGCAGCAAAGATTAAAATATTAATCGTATGTGCTTTATTACGATAGCGCCATGATTTGATAGGGTTAGTATCAATCCAGGGCAACAGGAACAACACGATAATAGCTGCGAACATGGCAACCGTTCCTGCGAACGGAGTCAATGTTACTGCTCGTAGTACGGTGTAGAATGGCGTGAAATACCAGACGGGCGCAATATGCTCCGGCGTCTTTAATGCATTTGCTGGCTCATAGTTTGCATACTCCAAAAAGTATCCACCCATTTCAGGTGCAAAGAATAAAATCGCAAAGAACACCATTAAAAATACACCAATACCTACGATATCTTTTACCGTGTAGTAAGGGTGGAATGGAATCCCATCCAGTGGAATACCGTTTTCATCTTTAAGCTTCTTGATCTCAACACCATCGGGATTATTCGAACCCACCACGTGCAAGGCAACGATGTGTACGAATACCAAGGCAACGAGAACAAGAGGAAGTGCCGCAACATGGAGTGCAAACAGACGATTCAAAGTTGCATCCGCAATGACATAATCACCACGAATCCAGGTAGATAAACCATCGCCAACAACAGGAACCGTATTGAACAGGTTGATAATAACCTGTGCTCCCCAGTAAGACATGTTACCCCAGGGTAGCAAATATCCCATAAAGGCTTCTGCCATCAAGGCTAGATAAATCGTCATTCCGATTAACCACACTAGCTCACGCTTGCCTTTATAAGAACCGTAGATCAATCCACGGAACATATGCAGATAAACTACCACAAAGAACAAAGATGCACCGACAACATGCATATAGCGGATAAACCAGCCACCCGGCACATCCCGCATCATATATTCGACAGATGCAAATGCCATTGTTTCATCTGGCTTATAATGCATCGTTAAGAAAATACCACTGACAATCTGGATAACCAGAACAATCAGTGCAAGAGAACCAAAGTAATACCAGAAATTGAAATTCTTTGGTGCGTAGTATTCAGCTAAATGTTCATTCCAGACTTTAGTCAGAGGGAATCGTTCATCTATCCAGTTAAGTAAACCTTGCATCATGCGGCCTCCCCATTCTCGTCAATGCCAATAAGAACCGTATTGTCATCTTTATAGGAATATACGGGAACAACCATATTAGTAGGAGCAGGAACATTCTTATAGACACGGCCAGCTAGGTCAAACCTAGAACCATGACAAGGACAATACCAGCCACCCTTCCAATCTTCACCACCAAGATCAGGCGCACCTAACTCAGGACGGAACGTAGGCGAACAGCCTAAGTGCGTACAAATACCTACTAAGATAAGATATTTTTCTTTACCTTCGCGTGTGCGTGTAGGGGTTTTAGCGTATTCAGGTTGCTGAGCAAGCACATCCGATCCAGGATCTCGTAATAATTTTTCTACACTGGATAGATTGTCTAGCATCTCCTGAGTACGATTAACGATCCAGACAGGTTTTTTACGCCAGATAACACGTACAAGTTGCCCTTCCTGAATCTTACTTAAATTCACTTCAATTGGCGCACCCGCTGCTTTTGCCCGCTCACTCGGATTCCAAGAAATCAGAAAGGGAGCTGCTGCTGCCGCTGTACCTACGGCACCAACCACGGAGGTTGCACCGATGAGGAAACGACGCCGTCCCTTATCTACTTCAGAGTTTTCCATAGAAAATTACTCCCGAAAAAATTTATAAAGCCAAATAAAAATTTATTATACGCTAGCGACATCAGCACTAGCTATCACACAGGAACCCGTTTTGAGTTTAATACGACGCACTCTTGTGTTGCGAGCAGAATCAGCCCACCCATAAAGCGGCATAGAATGGCTTAACAGTGGCTTAAGGTCAAGTGAAAAATCGGCTATATCCCTTATGGGGGAGGTATGAATTCTGTGCGAAACCTACACAATCCAGTATTTTCTATACGGGATTAATAATTTCTATAAACTCATGTTTAATATTGAAATTTTCAGCTAAATGCTCCCCAAGAGCCTGAACACCATAACGCTCCGTGGCATGATGCCCTGCTGATATGTAATGTACTCCCAACTCCCTAGCCTCATGCACAGTGTTTTCTGAAATTTCACCGCTTAGATAAGCATCAACGCCATGCATTGCAGCACTCTGAATATATTTCTGTGCACCACCACTACACCAGGCAATACGTTTAATATCATGCTCTCCTCCCGCAATAGTCAGCGGCTTTCGCCCTAAGGTTCTTTCCACCAAACTGGAAAAGTCTTCCAAACTACAAGGAGTTTGCATCACACCATAATTGCCCACACCTTGATCATCCATCACGCCTTCACTATCAAAGCCCAACAAGTCTGCCAATCTAGCGTTATTGCCCAGTTCGTGATGTGCATCAAGCGGAAGATGATAGCCCAACAAACTCATATCATTTTTTATTAGCTTACCAATACGCCTACCTTTCATTCCGACCAGGCAAGGGTCTTCACCTCTCCAAAAATAACCATGATGAACAAGAATCACATCAGCACCCTGCTCTATCGCAGCATCAATCAAAGCCTCGGATGCAGTCACACCGGAAATAATTCTTTTAACTGAATTTTTCCCTTCAACCTGCAAGCCGTTTGGCGCATAGTCCTTGAATTTATCAATACACAATAACTGGTTAGTATAAGAAACGATTTCTTGTAAAATTGCCATGGAGTATTCCTACCCTGATCACATTAAAAACTATATTCTACGTAACTACTTAATAAATGTCAGCGAACGAATGAAAGCCAAGAGATAGCCACATGCCCCTAATTACGATTGAAACAAACCAAGCCATGAGTAACGAAAGCACCTTACAAGACATATCACAAACTGTAGCTACCCTGCTCGGAAAACCAGAAAGCTATGTGATGCTCAAATACACCCATAATAAACACATGCCCTCCAGTTAAAGTTTCTTATCTAACCTTAATGAGTCGCAACATATTCCTTTAAAGCCTCATCCATACGGGTTTGCCAGCCTTTTCCTGTAGCGCGGAAATACTCTGTAACTTCACGAGATAGCCTAATGGTGATCTTGTCTTTAGTAACATCAGCGGTTGGTCTTCCTACTGGCTTGAGTTTTTTAAATTCATCGTTGGACAGTTCATAAGTGTCTGGATCATTATCAATGCCTTTCCGAATGACAGCGTTTTCTTGATCAGTTGGGATTATAGTTCCTTCTTTAAGCTTCGGCATAACATTTAATCTCTCTTTTAACGGCTTTACGCAAACTGATAATACGACGTTTTTCTTCACGGTCGGTGTAAACCACACAGACCAGTCGCATACCGACATAAGCATAGCCAATCATACGTATTTCGCCATAATCACGGCGGGTATCTTGAGTTTCCAAAAGGGTGTCCCATTCAATCAGCTCAGCATCCGCAAGAGAAAAACCGTGTTTATTGATATTTATCTTGTCTTTATTGGGATCAAACTCAATATTCATAGTAATTATTGTACATACATTAAATACTGGCATCAATTAGAGTTTTAGAGACTCTTCTTGCGTGCTTGTGCTACTGACTATTTCTGGATAGCAACCATAGATAAATTAGTTCATCTATTTGCGCCAAATCGTTTTTCAACCCTACCGATAAGTTTCGACTTTGGGGCTTACTGGCGATCAAGCGATCAAAACTTAGTTGGTCAGCTGAGGTCAAAGGGAAACATGAGTTGCCTAGCGGAAACTAAAAAGTATTGCAAATAGCTAATCCTTTGCTAAAGGAGGTAACCCTGTATGCTGAGTACGTATCTTCTTTTTGCCTAGTCTTTTATTATGTGCGCCACCGCTATTTTTACGACGATGTGAGTTATAAACTTTATTCTTTTCATCTGGATGATAAGCAGGTATCAGTTGATTAGTGCCATCGCCTATTAATTCTGTTCTGCCCATTTCTTTTAAGGTCTTGCGAATCAACGACCAGTTATTGGGGTCGTGGTAGCGCAGTAAGGCTTTGTGCAGTTTTCTTTGTTCGGGGGATTTGACGGTATCTACTTCGCTACTTTTGTAGGTGACTTTTTGTAGCGGGTTTTTCCCGGTGTGGTACATGGTCGTGGCGGTTGCCATCGGTGAGGGATAGAAGGCTTGTACTTGATCGGCTCTGAAGTCGTTTTTCTTTAGCCATAGGGCTAGGTTCAACATGTCATCGTCAGTTGTACCTGGGTGCGCTGCTATGAAATAGGGTATTAGGTATTGTTCCTTTCCGGCTTCTTTGGTGTATTTCTCGAACATTTCCTTGAAGCGATCGTAGCTACCGATGCCCGGCTTCATCATTTTGGAGAGTGGTCCGTCTTCGGTGTGTTCTGGGGCTATTTTTAAGTAGCCGCCGACGTGATGGGTGACTAGCTCTTTGACGTATTCTGGGTCTTCTACAGCCAGGTCGTAGCGCAGGCCTGAGCTGATTAGTACTTTCTTGACACCTTTTATTTCTCTTGCTTCTCGATAGAGTTCTATCAGCGGCTTGTGATCAGTATTTAGATTTTTACAAATACCCGGATAGACACAGCTTGGCTTTCGGCAGGATGCTTCTATTTTTGGACTTTTACAGGCCAGTCTGTACATGTTGGCCGTGGGTCCGCCCAGATCAGAAATCACTCCGGTAAAGCCGGGGACTTTATCCCTTATTTCTTCTACTTCTCGCAAGATAGATTCTTTGGAGCGGCTTTGAATAATACGGCCTTCGTGTTCTGTAATAGAGCAAAATGTGCAACCGCCAAAGCAGCCGCGCATGATATTGATTGAGAAGCGAATCATGTCATAAGCAGGGATTTTTGCATCACCATAGACAGGATGTGGTTTGCGCTCATAGGGCAGTGCAAAAACTCCGTCCATCTCGTCCGTCGATAACGGATAAGGCGGAGGGTTTATCCATAAGTCCTGAGTGCCGTGTTTTTGTACTAACGCGCGAGCATTCCCTGGATTCGTCTCTAGGTGTAAAACACGATTGGCGTGAGCGTATAAGGCTTTGTCGTTACGCACTTTTTCGAAGGAAGGTAAGCGTATCACCGTGGTTTCTCGGTTTAAACCAGCTCGTGGATGAAAGTCTAGCTTATGCTCGCCGGGACGTTTGGGGCGCGATGGTTGATAGTCAAGCCATTTGGCATTACGTTGTTCGACCTCACATTCATCCATGTCTTGGGTGTTGACATAGGGGTTGATAATACGGTCAATTTTACCCGGCTGATCTACCCGGGTTGAGTCTATTTCTTGCCAGTCTTTTGGGGTATCTCGGCGAATAAAAGCTGTGCCACGAATATCAGTGATTTTAGCAATATCCTCGCCTCTTGATATGCGGTGAGCTAGCTCTACTATGGCTCTTTCTGCATTTCCGTAGAGTAGAATATCAGCCGTTGCATCCATTAGGATAGAACGCCGTACTTTGTCTTGCCAGTAGTCAAAATGTGCTATCCGGCGTAATGATGCCTCGATTCCACCTAATACAACGGGGCTATCTGAATAGGCTTCTTTGCAGCGTTGTGCATAGACTAATGAGGCACGATCTGGACGTTTCCCACCCATACCGCCCGGTGTGTAGGCATCGTCTGAGCGAGGTTTGCGATCAGCCGTATACCGGTTGATCATGGAATCCATATTGCCAGCGGCTACGCCAAAAAACAGGTTAGGCTGACCTAGCTCTTCAAAAGCTGCTTTTGATGTCCAGTCGGGTTGTGCAATGATGCCGACGCGAAAACCTTGCGCTTCTAGTAAGCGACCTATTATTGCCATACCGAATGAAGGGTGATCCACATATGCATCACCCGTGACTATGATGATGTCACACGAATCCCAGCCAAGCTCATCCATTTCCTTTCTACTCATTGGTAGGTAAGGAGACACTCCATAGCATTCAGCCCAGTATTGTGGGTATTCGAAAAGTGTCGTTCTGACTTGATAGGGAGCTACTGCTGGCATGAGTGAAAATTACAACATTTGAAATTTGCTTAAAGAGTTCGTAATTATAGCGCAAGAGACTAAATGTCACTCAAAACCTTACCTAATTACGTACATATCTCAGCCATAGTTACAACTACAGGGTGGATACAGAAAAGATTCATTATAAAACAGTAGGTTGAGATTGACGGCTGTATGGACGCAAGAGGTAGGGTAACGCATGGAGCAGTTTCCGAGGAACGAACCCCAACAATATAGTTTAGATT